>JBJOIA010000171.1:0-10357 GCA_046047395.1 Bacteroidota bacterium
GAATGTCAGAAATAAGGATTATTCCCTATCGAAAAGGGAAATGGAGACCATTGAAAGATGGGAATTTGGGGAAATTTCAAAAATCAAAGTTGATTGTCCGCAAGGAATAAAAAAAGGTAAACATCAATTAAACCTTCAGATGGTTTTGAGAATTGGCTATTTACCTTTTCCAGCGTTACGAAATTTTTCTACTGAAATTGAAATTTGATTTAATATAATCACAAGCTCTAACCGTCAAGGCCATCGTAGTTAAAGTAGGACCACAGGAGCCATTTGTTGGGAAGCAACTACTATCTGTGACGAAAACATTGGGTGAATCCCAAACCTGATTATTTGAATTTAAAACTGAATTTTTGGGATCTTTACCCATTTTAGCTCCGCCACATTCATGAATAGATGCTCCAAGAGCGACTGATTTTTTATAATTCAATTTAAATAATAATCTTTCATACCAAGGTGCATGAGGAAGTAAAGGGTATTCTTTTGAAATTCCCAAGGGGCTAATTGCAAAATCTACCTTAAAACCTGCTTCTTTTATTAATTCTTTTTGTGTTTTAACCTGAGTTTTTAATAAATTAATTTCATTTTCATACATTCTGATATGGATATTGGGAATTGGAATTCCCCATTTATCTTTTTTTCTAGGGTGAAGGGAAACGTAGTTTTCCTTGTAAGGGAGCATTTCACCATGTCCCATCATACCAAAAACTGATTCCATATTAGAGGGTACCATGGGTCTTCCAATTAAACCTTGGATATTAAAACCTCCTTTAAAATTTAATTTATTTTTGTCTTTTAGATTATAAAAACGGGGAATATATATTCCACCATGATTATCTTTTGGATTATCTGCGTCCACTAATTCACCACCAAATTTTCCAGGAACTGATCCGAAAATCCAGGAAGGAACTTGATCCATGAAATATTTTCCCAATAAACCTGAGGAATTTCCTAATCCATTCGGATGCTGGGGTGATTTAGAATTTAATAAAAGACGAATTGATTCTACGGTGGAAGCGCAAGAAATGATAATTTCAGAATAGATTTGGTATTTTTGTTTTGTTAAAGCATGAATATATTCCACTCCGATGGCTTTCCCTGAATTATCGGTGATAATCTTTGAAACAATTGAATTCGCTCTAATTTCTAAATTTCCTGTATCTAGCCCGGCTTTTAAAGAACTGGAGATTCTACAATGATTTTCATCTTCTGGGGTAGCCTCCTTTTTAACATATCTCCAAGGCATAACTTTTCGGTCTGGCCATTTAGATTCAATGGTATTTTTAAAATCTTTTTCAAGAGTACTTAAACCGGCTTTTTTAATATAGTTTCCATTAGGAACAAAATCAATATTATCCTCGGCACCAATAATTCCTAAAAAATCTTCTACTTTTTCATAATAAGGTTTTAAATCGGAATAGGTAATAGGCCAATCATCGCCAACACCTTCGTTTGTTTTCATTTTAAAGGCATAATCAGACATTCTTAGGGCCACTCTTCCCCAGGCTAAAAATCTTCCTCCTACATTTTTTCCTCTTAAAAATAAAAAATAGCTATCCGATGAGGTATAAGGATGATCAAAATCATTAACAGATAAAAATGCTTTATCAGGGGAAAAGAAGGATGCCCTGGCTTGCTTATGATAACCCATTAAGCCAGCCTTAATTCTGGAGACAGAACCAATACTACTAAAAGCACCGCTAGCATTTTGAAAATCAGCCTCCTTAAGAAAAGGACCCGCCTCTAATACAATTGTTTTAAGACCACCTTCAGCTAATTCTTTTGCTGCAAATCCACCTGTTGCTCCAGAACCCACAATAATTGCATCAAATTTTTCCATATTTTGCATTTAAATTTTTAAATAATTCATGTTGTTTTTCAACCATATCAAAGGCATTGAATTCATCTGTAAAAGCAGAACCCTCATATTCTGAGGAAATATATCCTGAATATCCTTCTTGATTAAAAACTTCAAATATTTTTGGATAATCAATAGAAGGTTCTTGTCCATTATGATCTATGCCATAAAATTTACCATGAAGATGGATTGTCCAAGGCATTATTTCCTTCCAATCCTCTATTTTTTGTCGACCATTCATGGAAAAGGCCATATTTAATCTTCCTAATTGAGCAGGACTTGCACCCAAGGGAAGGATGGATTCAGCCAATTCCCCAAATTTTTGTGGGGTAGGAATATCCTTATGCCAGATGGTTTTGGTGATATGAATCATTTCATCTGAAACACCTGCTGATTTAAAACTAATTAATAAAGCTTGAGGAATTTCTCTCATGGAGGTACCCATATCAGGAATAAAACCTAAAGACTCTGTAGATAAGTTTTCGAACATTCTGATCATGGATTGAACAGATGGGTGATCGACGCTATAGGGAGTATGCAATTCAATTCCCATTTTTATTTTCAATTTTTCTGCAAAGGGGACTAATTTTTGATAGACTTCAGCAGGAGCGGTTGTTTGAACCCTTACGATAGAAAAACCAAGGGATTCTGCAGCAATTAATTGGGGTTTTAAATATTCGACAGTCTCATCAATAGAAAGTTTGGAAGTTCTTTTAATTCCAACATCTGTATTCGCATCTAGTGCAATTGGAAGAAATTCGTATTTTTCCAAAAGGGATCTAAGTTCTGAAATTGTTTCCTTTGAAATTAAGGGGAAATTTCTAAGTGATTGAAATCCAATTATTTCTAATCCGGTCCCTAAATTTCTTTTTCTACATTCAGCAATTACATCTTCAAGAGAATAATTGCCTGAATTCCATTCATATGCGAAAGAAAATAGTGATGTTGCTAATTGAATCATTTAAGAATATTATTTACAGATTAGATTTTTTTTGATAATAGAACTAGCTAAAAGTGGGGAAGATTGTGGGCCAACTAAAATATATGGAATATGTAAATCCAATTTAAATTCGATTTCGTATGTTTTACCTTTTTCTAATGCCAAGGGATATTCAATCTTGGCCTTATCTAAAATAAATAACCACTCATTTTGTTGAATAATCATTTCAGAATAAAAAAATTCTTTTTGATTGAGTTTTATTTTAAATTTTAAAGGTTCTAATATTTCTCCATTTAATTTTAATGAAAAATCCATGCAAGACAGTGGGAGCGATCGATACCAATGAGATTGAAAAGATAATTCAAAAGCATTTAATTTGGATTTCAATGCATTTTCATCTAATACATATTGATCAAGTGGACCCATTTTAAACAGTTTTTTTTATAAATAAAGAAAATGTGACAATTCCTAAAAAAATAAATCCACATAGCATCCCTACAAGTTGAAAAGTTTCTAAAATCCCCCCTGAAAAGCTTGAAAAAAGAGAAACAAATGCAGGATTTAGAAATTGTCCAAGGAAAAAAGCAGATGTCCAAAAACCCATTCCTCTTCCCCTGTATTGAACCGGAAATCTATTAAGTCCCCAAGCAATTAAAACTGGAATAGTCATTCCGCAACCTAATTGCTGAATCCAGCCGACGATTACTGCAGTGGTAGGATCTTTTGACAAACCAATTCCTATTAAACCAATGGAAAAAAATAAAAATATTAAAGCCATTTGTTTCCAAGGGGCATATTTTGATACAAGTTTAAAAATTAGGGCTCCGACTGGAACAGCTGTTGAGGCGATTGCGCTTAAGTTTCCGATTTGAATATTATCCGTAATCCCCATTCCATTTAAGGCTCTTGAAAAATGAATTGTATAGACAAAATAAATTAAGGAAAATCCTAGAGTATAGAAAAATACACTGATTGCAGCTGAAATAGGAAATTTTTCTCCACTAGAAATTTCATCAATTTCAGATTTGAATTTTTCTTGAGGCTCAAAAATAAAAAAGATTACAAATAGACCTATAATAAAACAAATACCGTAAACTAAAAAGGGATAATTCCATCCTAGATTGGTTAAAAATCCACTTAAAGACAATAGGAGTGAGGCTGCAATTGAACCAAAAAAACCTTGAATCATCAACCATTTTGAACGATCTTTTTGATGAAAATAATCTCCAATTAAGGTATTGCCAATTACTAATACAAAGGTTTCCCCTATACCTAAAATCAATCTGCCGGTAATAACAGAATTAAAACTATTTAGAAAAAAGGGTAAAATTCCTCCAATAGCATATAAAAAAGTAAAAATGATTAATAATTTTCTTCGTCCGAATTTATCGACCAGAGTACCTGCCAAGGGAGAAATTAGGGCAATACAAATACCTGGGGCTGTTAAAATCATAGGAACTAATAGTTCTTTATTTTCAACTTCCTTAAAGTGACTAATCATTTCAGGGAGAGCAGGCATCAATGCAACAATTGCCATCATGGGCAATTGATTCAGAAGAATTACAGCAATTGCCTGCCATAATCCAGCTTTTTGATTTGAATTTTTGATTATCATTTTTTTAGGTTTAAAGGAAATATAATTTAATAAAAATAAATCATTTCAGTGAATAATTTCCTAAGCAAATGCACCACCGTCCGCAGCTAAACAAGTTCCAGTAATAAAAGAAGATTCATCAGAGCACATCCATAAAGCAATATCTGCTATTTCTTCAGGTTGGCCCATTCTTTTCATTCTCTGATGATTTTTTGCTGCTTCCAAAGCTTGAGGGTTCTCGGCTAAATTCCTTCTTCCATGCATAATCATCGGGGTTTCAATTGCAGTAGGACAAAT
The DNA here is from genome assembly GCA_046047395.1 of Bacteroidota bacterium. Lineage (GTDB taxonomy): Bacteria > Bacteroidota > Bacteroidia > Cytophagales > Spirosomataceae > CAZVFE01. Next base: position 4,690 of record JBJOIA010000171.1, read on the forward strand.
TGCATTGATTCGGATGTTTTGGGTTGCATATTCAATTGCTGCTGATTTCACAATTCCATTTACTCCATGCTTGGATGCTGAATAGGCAGAATTTTCTGGCTGACCAACTAAGCCTGCCGCTGAACTTATACAAACGATATTTCCCCCTCCATACTTTAACATTGTTTCTATTTGATACTTTACACAATAATAGGTACCCAATAAATTTACCTGAATTTGTTTGATCCATTCTTCCTCAGGATAAGAGTGAATTGGCAAGGAAACCTTTCCTGCTATTCCTGCACAATTTACCGCTAAATCTAATTTCCCAAAGGTATTAATCGTTTTTTCCAAGATATTTAAGACTTCCTCTCTTTTCGATATGTCTGTTTTTATTAAAATAAATTCAATAGACGAATTGATATTTTTTATTTTTTCTTCAGTAGTCTTTAGGTCAGAAATATCGGAAAGAACTATTTTTGCTCCTTCTTGTGCAAATTTAATGGCAGTAGCTTGGCCAATTCCTGAGGCGGCACCAGTAATAATAACAACTTTATTTTGAAATCTATTTTTCATATTAATGTATCATTTCTTCTGGTAATTCCTTTCCCTCAAATATAAAACCTTTAGCCTCTGTTAAAACAAATACAATCCGACAAACCTCCGTTGAGCTAGGATTTCTCCATTGATGTATCGTTCCTCTTTGAATAATGATATCTCCTGGTCCGGCCGTTGTTTTTTCTCCATCTTCTAAGATTAATTCAATATTTCCCTTCAAAATAATCCCATAATCTATACTGGATGTCCGATGAAATGGTGAATTTGCTGATGGGAGCATATCCACAATTCGAATTACCGAGCCTCCTTTTAGAGTCGTTCCAACTTCTCTTAACCTACCATCCATTTCATCATTACAATCTGCAGGAACTGTCTGGCTTGTCCAAATTGTAGCCATTTTTGCATCTTTAGAGGGTATTATTTCTGTATAAAATTCTTCATCAGAACGAATGATTGCTTTTCCTTCATCATTGTGACCTGTAACAATTCTTCTTATGGGCTGATCCATCCTGTTTCAATTTTAAAATAAAACCTCTTAAATCACCTTATTCCTCAATATTCCTATTCCTTCAATTTCTAATTCTACTTCATCTCCTGGTTCAATGGGTCTATGGATAGAAAAATTATTTTCAATTAAGCTTCCCCAACCCAGGGTTCCTGAGCCTAAAATATCGCCTGGAAATACCTCTACATCATTTTCAGATGCCCTTTCCAATTGCTGTTCAAAGGTAAAATAAACGGTATTATAGTTGCCATCACAAATGGTTTTTCCATTGATTCTGGCTTGCATTCTTAGATTAAATCGATCTAATTGAATAGTTGGCACACGAATTGGGTCTTGAAATACCGATGGATCAAATTTTTCCCGGTATTGTTCCATTTCATCTGCCGTTACTATGCAAGGTCCAATGGCATTGGCAAAGTCTTTTCCTTTCTGAGGCCCCAATGGCGGTCCGGACATCTCCACTTTCTGAATCGCTCTTGCCGTCCAATCATTGAATACGGTATAACCAAATATATAATCCTTAGCATTTTCTGCCGAGATATTCTTTCCTCTTTTTCCCACAATACAGGCCATCTCCAATTCCAAATCCATTTTTGTTTCTTTCAATGGTCTTTTAATCAGATCATCTGGCCCATAAATGGCTTGGTGATTCGTAAAATAAAAGATCGGCATATCGTACCAAACCGGTCCTACATGATGCCCAAAGGATCTCGAAGCATTTTGCATATGCATTTCAAAGCCTATATAATCTCTAAAGCTTCGAGGATTCGGTAGGGGAGCTTTCAATTGAATTTCTTCCATTGAATAATGGGCCTCCACTTTTCCCAAAGTCTGAATAATTTTAAAATATTCCTCATGATGATCAATAAAAGTCAGCATATCGCCAGGAAGTTTATCGCTGGCCAATTGCATATCCACTACACCTTGATCTACCATCCAGCCAATTCTACTGTTTTTTTGAGGATCTTCGAAACTTACTAATTTCATCTTTTTAAAATTTATTTTTTACCAAATCTTGCCACCCGAATATCTGCTTGCGCTTGATGTCCTGAAAAATTCTCAATTTCACATAAACGAGAACAATATTCTCCAATCATTGCACTAGCTTCAGCGGTTTTTACTTCCTGATAAGTACAAGTTTTCATGAATTTACCTACCCATAATCCTCCGGTATAGCGTGCCGCCTCTTTCGTTGGTAGGGTATGATTCGTTCCTATTACCTTATCCCCATAAGCCACATTGGTTTTATCTCCTAAAAATAATGCTCCGTAATTCGACATATTTTCTAAGAAATAACGCGGGTTTTCTGTCATTACCTGAACATGTTCTGAGGCAATCCGATCCGCCTCCGCGACCATTTCATCTACCGTATCACAAAGGATAACTTGTCCGTAATCTCTCCATGAAACTGCAGCCACATCGGCTGTTGGTAATACTTTTAATTGTTTTTGAATTTCATCTTCAATACCTTCTGCAATCTCTTTGCTAGTGGTTAATAAAATTGCTGGAGAAGTTGGCCCATGTTCTGCCTGACCTAATAAATCCGTTGCACAGATTTCAACGTCAGAACTATGATCTGCAATAATTAAGGTCTCAGTTGGTCCTGCAAATAAATCAATTCCAACTTTACCGAATAATTGTCGTTTAGCCTCCGCCACATAGGCATTTCCCGGACCTACCAGCATATCCACCGCCTGAACGGTTTCAGTACCCATTGCCATCATGCCAATTGCTTGAACACCCCCTAAAATATAAATTTCATCTGCTCCGGCCATGGACATCGCTGCTACTGTGGCTGCAGGGATTTCTCCATTAATAGGAGGGGTGCAGGCAATCACTCGTTTTACTCCAGCCACTTTGGCGGTTAATACAGACATATGAGCAGAAGCTACCATCGGGTATCTTCCTCCTGGTACATAACATCCAACCGAATTCACCGGAATATTTTTATGTCCCAGAATAATTCCAGGTAAGGTTTCAACTTCCAAATCCACTAAACAAGCTTTTTGCTTTTCAGCAAAATTTCGAATCTGCTTTTGCGCAAATTGGATATCCTCTATCACTTGTTGCGGTAATCCGTCGATTATTTCCTTTATTTCCTGATTACTCAATTTAAAAGACTTAGGAGACCATTTATCTAGTTTTTCAGAATATTCTCTTACAGCCTTATCCCCATTCTGACTAATATTTGCCATCATTTCTTCTACTAAAGACCGAACCTTAGCATCTGCCTCCGCACTCTCTGAATAGGTAATTCCTTTTTTAATTTGTGTGATCATATTTATTACAATTTACTAGCAATCCAATCAAACATATTGAAGGTTTTGGTAAAATCATCAATCTGACAATGAGCGGAACCCGTTTCATCTGCTGGTATAATTTCCATTTTATGCTCACAGGTTAAGGCTTTTTGCAGTTTATAGGCATGTTCTACGACATTCTGTCTATCATCCTCTCCGTGTAAAATATAGGTAGGACATTGTATTTTATCAGCAACTCCTTCTAGTGTATAACCTTTTAATTTTTCTCTTGCTTCAGCCATCGATTGGGCGTCCATGATATGTTGAACTATATCTGCTAGTGGATGATTATCAGGTCTACTAGCCCATACATCATAATACGACCAAACAGCCCCAAAAATCATACATACTTTGAATCTTGGTTCGAATGCAGCACATCGCGCAGCCATATAGCCTCCCATTGATACGGCACCAACCCCAATTCGATTTACATCTACCATATCTGCCAGATTTTCAATACTCCAATCCAAAACTGCAGTACCTGCTACATTGTAATCATATCTTGAATGAATATGATTATTTCTTAAGGTAAAACCTTGTCCCGGACCGTCCACTGCCATGAGGGCAATTCCTCTTTCGTTTAAATGCTGACCAATTCCAAAATATAATTCTTCGGCAAGGGAATCTAGCCCTCCAAACATGATCATCATGGGTGGATTTTTTACTCCTACAGGAGCGAAAACGAAGGCAGGCATAAAAGAACCCTCAAAAGGGATTTCCACTTGTCTAACAGGCTGATCAAAGCGTTCTATGGCTTTTTTAAAGGCCTCTCTGCATTTATTATAGTACGGAAGCTTTCGCTCATCCTGAAGTGTAAGAAAAAATTCGGAGGTTCTTAAATAATTAAAAGCTCTTAAATAGGATCTTCTTGCTGAAACATCCTGTTTTTTTGCTGCAAAATTCTCTGCTAAATCAAATACCTTATTGCCCATTTTTGCCCAAGCATTATGAAAAGATTCTCTGTCTCCGGGTATAATTTGTCCGGCTACTTCCAAACATTCTGCAAATTCTCCTCCGCCGTAATGCGCTTGTGTTAAGGCTCTATTTAATTGATAAGAGGGCATATATTGCCCAGGATAAAAATGCCACATTGTCTTTTTTTTCTAAATTAATATTTTATTTTCCAGGAATATCTACAGGTTTAATACCTCCTGCAGCTCCTGAATCCGCCGCCACTTTAAAAGGATTGGTTTGTCCCCATGCATCATTTGGATTATCCTTTAAATAATGAATATCCGGCCCATGGTCTGGAGCGAAAATTAATCGTGCACATGCATAATATTCTAGTAGGATTCCAGTATGAGGTTCCATGATATAGAAGAAGAAACCTTCATCGGCTTTATGTCTGGTAGGTGCGCCCCAATAAGAGGTATATCCTTTTTCATTAAACCAATCCAAAGCTAATAATACTTCTTCTCTTGAATCAACATTAAAGCAAATATGATTACCCAAAGCTTCTCCAGGTTGAATATTCGGATCAGAAAATATAGCGATATCATGCGATAGATTTCCAGAGGTAAATAAACCTCCAATTGGCGGCTTTTCATCATCAAAACGAACCTCATCCGGGTTTTTTAAACCCATGGACTTCCAAAATGCTTTTTCTTTAGCATAAATACCAATAGCAACCAAATAGGTAAAATGATCCAATCTTCTAGGATTAGCACCTCTGCGTCTATTAGACGAATATCTGTCTACATAAATACTTGCTCTTTCACCTGATTCCCTTAGCCAAGTTACATCCCAAAATATTTCATGTTTATGTCCGTCTGGAGATTGAAATTGGTAAGCTTTCCCTCTACCTTTATCCGCTTCCACCCAGCCAAGGCCAACCCCGAGATTTTCTAAATGCTCCACGCATTCTTCCAGGGCTTCCAGACTATCTGCTCGCCATCCGATAAGGCCTAAGCCTTTTTTGTCAGATTGTGTAATTTTTAAGGTATATAGAAAATAATCTCCCCAAGCACGTAAATAAACTGAATTTTCATCTCTAGCAGTGATATCCAAACCAACTACTTCATCATAAAATTTAACAGTTTCTTCCAAATTGGTACTCAATAATTCCACATGGGCCATTTGGGAAATAAAATGTGGGTTTTTAGCCATTTTTATTTTATTTGTTTTTTGGTTAATAATTTAATCCGAAACCATAATCATAAGAATTCCCTTCAGAATCAATATGAGGTTTCATATCATTTGGAACATCTTCCAATTGCGTTTCAACTTCATCCATAGAAGCTGGCATTTGCATTGGTAATTTTGCAATAGGGTTGAACTTTCCTGAAATAACATCCAATAAAGCTTGATCCTGAACAGCGAAGTTCAA
>JBJOIA010000172.1:0-2985 GCA_046047395.1 Bacteroidota bacterium
AGGTGAAATAAAAATTTCCTTTAGTTCCCACGAAGAATTAAATAATTTAATCAAAATTTTGAAGAAATAACTTTAATAAATTCTGGTAAATGAAATTTAAAGGATTATTTTTAATATTATCTATCATTTTAAGTGGAGGCCCCATTTTCGGCCAATCCATTGAAAATTCATTAAAGGATTCTACCCAATATAAAATTGTCCCTCGGCATGCGACTATTAAGTCGACAATTCTTCCAGGTTGGGGACAAATCTATAATCGACAATATTGGAAATTACCCTTGGTTTACGGTGGTTTTGCCACAATAGGTGGAATTATTCGATATAATAATAAACGGTATAAGAAATATCGCGAATACTATTATATTGTATCTCCCCATCCGGAGGACCCCAGCTATTCTCCTCCCTCAACTACTGCAGTTCCCTATGAAGACGGAACAATTCGGAATCTTGATGTGAATCAATTAAAGCGAATAAACGATGGTTTTAGACGAAATAGAGATTTATCTATCATCTCACTTGCCCTCGTTTGGGGATTGAACATAATTGATGCTAATGTTTCAGCCCATCTTAAAACTTTTGATGTTTCTGATAATATTAGTCTACATTGGGAGCCTGAAATTAATTTAAATATGAATAATTTTGAATATCTTGCAGGACTTTCTGTAAGCTTGAAATTTAAAAAATAATGAGAATAGGTTTAGTTGGATATGGTAAAATGGGAAAAGCTATTGAAAAAATAGCAATTGAAAGAGGTCATGATATTACCGCGATAATCGATATTGCCAATATTGATGAACTCAAGGATCTTTCCCCAGAAAAAGTAGATGTGGTAATTGAGTTTTCTCATCCTGATGTTGCCTTTGATAATATTATGGCCTTATTAGGCAACAAAATTCCCGTGGTTTCTGGTACTACAGGTTGGTTAACTAATAAATCTCAGGTAGAAAATTTCACTAAGGAAACAGATGGAACCTTCTTTTATGCCTCAAATTATTCCATTGGCGTAAATTTATTTTTTAAATTAAATAAATTGCTTGCTGGATTAATGAAAGGACAAAATGAATATTCATTATTTACAAATGAAATTCATCATACCACAAAAAAAGATTCTCCTTCTGGAACTGCAATTACCTTAGCTGAAGGAATAATTGAAAATAATCCACAATATAAAACTTGGATTAATAACGAAATTCCTTCAAATGAACAAATAGCTATTTGGTCTCAAAGGGAAGGAGCAGTGGCTGGAACACATTTAATTAAATATATTTCTAATGTGGATGAAATTGAAATTAAACACCATGCTTTTTCTAGAGAAGGGTTTGCATTAGGAGCTGTGGTGGTTGCAGAATGGGTAAAAGATAAAAAAGGAATACTTGGCATGGAAGACATGCTTCAATTATAAATAAATTATGTTTAAAAAATCAACAAAAGAAAAAAAGAAAAAATCACCATTTAGAGAATGGTTGGATTCCATGGTTTTTGCCATTACCGCAGCCACATTAATACGCTTTTTTATTTTTGAAGCTTATACTATCCCAACTCCATCCATGGAATCATCCTTGATGGTTGGTGATTTTCTTTTCGTTTCAAAATTGCATTATGGAGTTCGAACACCAAAAACTCCTCTACAAATTCCTTTAACGCATCAGAAAATTTGGTTTACTGATATTCCATCTTATCTAACTTGGTTAGATCTTCCAATTTTCCGACTTCCTGGATTTACTTCCGTAAAACAAGGGGATGCAGTTGTATTTAATGTGCCCAATTATGCCCCCGATGGAGATTCTCCAGTAGATTTGCGAACCTTTTATGTGAAAAGATGTGTGGCTGTAGCAGGAGATACCCTTGAAATTATTAAACAGCAAGTTTATACCAATGGAAAGCCTATGGCTAACCCAGAATTTATGCAGCATCCCGTATTTTTAAAAACCAAACAATCCTTAGGTCCAGATTTTTTTGATCGTTTCGGTGTTAGAAATTCTGGAAATAGTAATTATGAATCCTCTGATTGGATTCCTTTAGGTGATCCAGTAACCAATGAATTAGTAGGGTATAGAGTAAATACCAGTAAAACGCGCCTTAACCAAATGGTTCAAGAAAATCCAAGTTTTGAAGTAGATAATGAAGCCTTTATGGATCCAGAATCAGCTTATTATATGGATGTTTTCCCTCATGATACAACAGAAATTCATTGGAATAGAGATTATTACGGCCCAATTGTAATTCCAGCTGAAGGAATGACTGTCCAACTAAATAAAAAGAATACTTTATTTTATTGGGAAACGATTAAGAATTATGAAGGGAATGAAAATATTGAATATGCAAATGGTGTAATTACCCAAAATGGCGAAATTTTAAAGGAATATACCTTTAAACAAAACTATTATTTTATGATGGGAGATAATCGCCATAATTCCGAAGATTCGCGTTTTTGGGGCTTTGTACCAGAAGATCATATTGTTGGAAAACCTATCCTTATTTGGATGAGTCTAGACAATAACAAAAATATTTTCTCAGGTGGAATTCGCTGGAATAGAATTTTTAAAATTATTGATTAAATAATTCTAAATTAGGTTCTCCAGCCTCTAACCAAGAAGAATACCAACAATCTCCAAGGTGTTTGACAGATAAGTTAAATTGTTTTTCAACCATTCCATTTAAGGATTGTTGGTATTTTTTTATAAAAATTTCTGATTCCATGCGGATGAGATTATTTCCTCTTTTTTCATAAACAAATTGCTTCTTATTCGGGATTGATTTAGAGACCTTTTTTTCCTTTTCAATAAGTTCATCTACTTGTTCATGTGCCATCCATAACCATTTCCAGCTTGAATCTTCCATATTTTCTATATATTCGGCTTTTCCCACAAATTGAAATAAATCCTCCTTTACATACTCAGGTATTTTTGATTCCCATAAACTATGCAAACCAGTTTGTCCAGTCTTTTGTCCATCATAATTCGAGGTAGTATGTAAGGGTACATG
>JBJOIA010000173.1:0-8701 GCA_046047395.1 Bacteroidota bacterium
ATGAATTCTTCACTTTTTAAATTGATTGGTTGAAGAATATTCAGATTTTTTTCTTGAGCATAGGCTTTAACAGCAGAGATTTGAACCTGTTGTCCTCTCCCAGCAGGTTTATCTGGGGCTGTAACCACCCCAACAATATTTTTGCCAGATTCAACGAGTGATTTTAAACTTGCTACAGCAAAATCTGGAGTTCCAAAAAATACGATCCTCATGCCAATAAAATTAAGAAGTAAAATTAATGATTTAAGATGGATATTTTCCTTTTAAAAGGAATTATGTTCAATAATTTGGTTAATTCAAAAGAAAATTTGTTATTTTTGTAATAACAAATTTAAATGAATTGCCGTTAAACGTTAGACAAATCGAAACTTAAACGAACTAAGACATTCTACAATTAGCATTGTGGAACGGTCTTTGGCCGTTCTTTTTTTTTATTTTAAAATTATGGGACAAATTAAATATTATACAGCAGAAGCCTTGGAAAAATTGAAGGCTGAATTGCACCATCTGAAATTTCAAGGTAGGGCTGATATGGCTAAGCAAATTGCTGAAGCAAGAGATAAAGGAGATTTAAGTGAGAATGCTGAATATGATGCAGCAAAGGATGCACAAGGATTATTGGAATTAAAAATTTCCAAATTGGAAGATGTTATTGCAAACGCAAGAATATTGGATGAATCAACAATTGATTTATCAAAAGTTTCAATTTATTCAAAAGTTAAGATTAAGAATTTGAAAAATGGAATGGAATTGAATTATACTTTAGTTTCAGAGGAGGAGGCAGATCTAAAAACAGGTAAAATTTCTGCTTCATCACCCATTGGAAAAGGTTTATTAGGAAAATCAAAAGGAGATATAGCTGAAATTATCGTTCCTGCGGGGAAAATTGATTTTGAGGTTATTGAAATCTCTCGATAAATTATTATTTAAAAATGGCGGATCCTACTCTAACAAGGGTGGATCCGTTTATTAATGCAATTGGATAATCACTAGACATTCCCATAGATAATTCTCTCCATTCAATTTGAGGAATTTCAGGATAATTAATTTCTTTCTTTTTTAGTTGGTCGAATATTTTTTTCAAAGAAGAAAATTCATCGTTTATCTGGGATTCATTTTCTGTAAGGGAAGCCATTCCCATTAGACCAATAATTCGAATATTCTTTAAGGAATTTAATTCTGGATGATTCAATATTTCTATGAGTTCTTCCAGATTTAACCCAAATTTGGTCTCCTCTTGCGCAATATACATTTGTAAGAGGCAATCGATCGTTCTGTTATTTTTTTCTGCTTGTTTATTTATTTCCTTTAATAATTTAAAGGAATCTACAGAATGAATTAAATGTATAAATGGGGCTATATATTTGACTTTATTTGTTTGTAAATGGCCAATTAAATGCCATTCAACACCTGGAAAATGTGGTTGCTTTTCAATTAATTCTTGAACTCGATTTTCTCCGAATTTTTTAATTCCAAAATCATAAACTTTTTTTAATTCTTCAATCGTTCTAGTTTTTGTAACTGCAATTAAATTAGCCTTTTCTGAATCAATAATCTGTAAAATTGCTTCTAAATTAGTTGCTATAGACATAAAAAATTAAATTGATTTGTTATAATTAAAAAAGTAATATAAATTTAATCAATTAAATCGAAAATTTACAATTCGGATTTTATTCAAAAATTGGTATGGTAGAAAAGGAAAATAAGGGTTCAAAAGGGATTAATCTTGTATTAGTAATATTTGCATTGCTATTTGCATTTCTATATCTAGTAGAGAAATTTGATTTATCTATACCTGTTATTCGTCCATCCAAGGAATTTGTATCAGATGCTCAATTGAAATTAGATTCAATTTCAGAGGAACTGAATTTAAGAATGGTTCAAATTAAGAATTTAGGAGGAAGAGTAAAGGAATTGGAAACTATTCAAAATGAGATTCATGATGATCAGATCAAGCTAGGTGAGAATAAATATATTAGTGAGGAATTATTTAATAAAAGATTATCTTATTATGTACGTTTATTAAGCGAGAAGGATAAAGAAATTGAGCGTTTGCAGGAGGAAAATACTGAATTGATTGCCAGGAATGATTCTTTGGACAAGGAAAACAGTAATTTGAAAATTGGCTTGGATATTGCTAGAAAAGCCATTGCGGATACTGCTTTAAGGTTTTTGAACCGAGAAAAGGAATTGTCTGAAAGATCTAGAGTATTAGAATTGAATAATCAGATATTAAATGAAAAGGTGAATGTTGCGGCAGCCTTGCATGCAGAAGGGGTAAATGTTTATGCTATTAATTCCAAAGGAAGAGAGTCTAAGTCGCCCAATTCTACTAGTAAGAAATATGAAAAGATTCGGGTGAATTTTCATTTACAACAAAATTCATTAACCAATAAAGAGATAAAAGTAATTTATCTTAGAATTATCGAGCCAACTGGAATGGTATTAACAGATTTTTCAATAGGTTCTGGAACATTTAATTTTAGAGGCAAAGAAATTCCATATACAGCAAAACAACGTATATTTTACGAAAATAGCCATCAAACAGTTGAATTCATATTCACAAAAAATACCCCATTTGTTTTAGGTCAACACGAGATCGAACTTTATTCTGAGGGGTACTTAATTGGACTAGGTTCTTTTGAAGTAAGATAAATTCACTTTACTTTTTATTTTATTTTGAAAAGACATTTTTTTCTTCTAATTTTGCAGTCCAATTTAAAAAATTAATTAATCGTATGAATTTAAAAAATTATGAGACGGTGTTCATTCTAACTCCCGTTTTGTCTGAACAACAGACAAAGGACGCTGTCGAGAAATTCAAGAAATTGTTGACCGACAATGGTTCTAAGATTGTTAACGAGGAAGCATGGGGTTTAAGAAAGTTGGCTTATCCGATTCAGGGGAAGCAAACTGGATTTTATCAAATTTTTGAGTTTCTAGGAGATCCTACATTTATTGCAAAGTTAGAAATTGAGTATAAGCGTGATGAGCGAGTAATTCGCTTTTTGACTACAGCTTTAGATAAACATGCTGTAGCGTACAATGAGAAAAGAAAAAAAGGTCAAGTAGGTAAGAAGACTGAAAAGGCTGAAAAAACTGAACAAACTGAAAATAACGAGGCATAATTATGACACTAGTAAATGAACCTTTAGATAAGAATCCCAATAGAAAGAAATATTGTAGATTCAAGAAAGCGGGAATCAAATACATTGATTATAAGAATCCTGATTATTTATTAAAATTAGTAAATGAGCAAGGAAAGATTTTACCTCGCAGATTAACAGGTACTTCTTTGAAATTTCAAAGAAAGGTTGCACAAGCAGTAAAGAGAGCGCGTCATTTGGCATTAATGCCATACGTAGCAGATGGTTTAAAATAGTCAATCCATAAATAGAAAGAAATGGAAATCATATTAAAGACAGATATTGCCGGTTTAGGATATAAAAATGATGTAGTGAATGTAAAGCCTGGATATGGAAGAAATTATTTAATTCCACAAGGGTTTGCTACAATGGCTACTTCTTCAAATCTTAAGATTTTGGCAGAAAATATTAAGCAAGCAGCTCATAAGGTAGAAAAAATTCGTCAGGATGCTGAGGAATTAGCTGCAAAAATTGGAGATATTGTTTTAGAGATTCCTGCAAAGACAGGAGAAAGTGGAAAGATTTTTGGACGAGTTACTTCTCTTCAAATTTCTGAAATTTTAGCATCTAAAGGTTTCGATATTGATAGAAAGAAAATTTCATTCAATTCAGAAATCAAAATGGTAGGAGATTATTCAGTAGTATTAGATTTACACAAAGAGGTAAAGCATACTATTAATATTAAGATTATTAGCGAATAACTTTATTCACTCCACCTAGGTATAAAAAATGGCCATCTCTTACGAGATGGCTTTTTTTATGGATCTTATTTACTAGTGAATAAAAAAAGCCACTTCATTTGAAGTGGCTTTTAAATATTATCAACTAATTAATTAGTTTGCTAAAGCTTTTTGAAGGTTCTGGTCAATTGCAGCCAAGAACTCCTCAGTATATAAATAATGCTCACCATGGTTTACTTTATTTCCATGGATACAAACTGCTAAGTCTTTTGTCATTTTTCCGCTCTCTACAGTTTCAATACAAACTTTCTCTAGAGTTTGAGCAAAATTTCTTAAAGCATTATTATTATCTAATTTTCCTCTGAAATCTAAACCTCTTGTCCATGCAAAGATTGAAGCAATTGGGTTAGTAGAGGTTGGATTTCCTTTTTGGTGCTCTCTGTAATGTCTAGTAACAGTACCATGAGCTGCTTCTGCTTCTAAGGTTTTTCCATCTGGGGTAACTAAAACAGAAGTCATTAATCCTAATGAACCAAATCCTTGTGCAACAGTATCAGACTGAACATCACCATCATAGTTTTTACAAGCCCAAACAAAATTTCCATTCCATTTTAAAGCAGATGCAACCATGTCGTCAATTAAACGATGTTCATAAACTATTCCAGCAGCTTCAAATTTTTCCTTGAATTCAGCTAGATAAATTTCTTCAAAAATATCTTTAAATCTACCATCATATTTTTTCAAGATAGTATTTTTAGTAGATAAATATAAAGGCCATCCTTTTGATAAAGCCATATTAAAGCAAGAATAAGCAAATCCTCTGATCGACTCATCCGTATTGTACATGGTTAATGCGATACCATCATTCTTAAAGTCATAAACTTCAAATGATTGTGGCTCTCCACCATCTTCTGGAGTAAAAGTAACTGTTAATTTTCCTTTACCTTTCGTGATGAAATCAGTCGCTCTGTATTGGTCGCCAAAAGCATGTCTACCAATTACGATTGGAGCAGTCCAATTTGGAACTAATCTTGGTACATTTGAACAAACGATAGGCTCTCTAAATACTGTTCCACCTAGGATATTTCTGATAGTACCATTAGGAGATCTCCACATTTGCTTTAAATCAAATTCTACAACTCTTTGTTCATCTGGAGTAATAGTTGCACATTTGATACCTACGCCGTATTTCTTAATTGCTTCCGCAGCTTCTACAGTAACTTGGTCATTGGTTTCATCTCTGTATTCAACACCCAAATCAAAGTATTTGATATCTAAATCTAAATAAGGAAGAATTAATTTGTCTTTAATAAACTTCCAAATGATTCTAGTCATTTCGTCACCATCCAACTCTACTACCGGATTAGCTACTTTAATTTTTTCCATAACAGGCTTTTATTTTTAATTATAACGTTAACAATTCCACAAAGGTAATACATATTCTTTTTTCAACCATTATTTTAACCTAACTTTACACGAAATATTCAATATTTTTTTTATGACTACAATCTTAAAAATTCATTGTAAGGATGAAATCGGGCTGGTATACAAAATTACGGGGGTTCTTTACAATCAAAATGTTAATGTATTGCAAACCAATGAGTTTGTTTTAGATGAGCAAAATCAGTTTTTTATGCGTGCATTATTTTCTGGAGAATTTAATCAAGAGATTGTAGAAAAACAATTAATAGATATTTTGCCTTCCAAAGCAAAAGTAGAATTTATTCCTGAAACCATTAAAAAAGTTGTAATTCTTGCTACAAAAGAACATCATTGTTTGGGAGATTTATTGATTAAAAATAAATTTCATGATTTGCCCTTTGAAATTCAAGCAGTCATTAGTAATCATAATCATTTGCAAGAATTAACTGAGCAATTCAATATTCCCTTTCATTTAGTATCTTCAGATGAAATTGAAGAAAGGGATTTACATGAAAAAGAAGTGATGAAAATTATTGACCAATACAATCCTGAAATAATTGTCTTGGCAAAATATATGCGAATTTTAACTCCAAATTTCACTAAAAAGTATTTTGGGAAATTGATAAATATCCACCACTCATTCCTACCAGCCTTTGTTGGGGCAAAGCCTTACCACCAAGCCTATGAAAGAGGGGTGAAAATTATCGGTGCTACAGCTCATTTTGTAACCGATGATTTGGATGAAGGCCCAATTATTTGTCAAGAAATTTTACCAGTTTCACATTCCTATTCTGCCAAAGCCATGGCCAAAGCAGGAAAGGAAGTAGAGAAATTAGCCTTGTCTAAAGCCCTTCAATTAGTTTTTGAGAATAGAGTTTTTGTATATAAAAATAAAACCATTCTTTTTGAATAAAGATAAAATTGTAAATTTGCAATCTTAAAATAAATAATCGGATATGTTTGAAAGTTTAAGTTCAAAATTGACCTCAGCTATGCGGACCCTAAAAGGGAAAGGTAGTATTACTGATGTTAATGTAGCGAGTACGGTAAAAGAGATTAGAAGGGCTTTAATGGATGCCGATGTGAACTATAAAGTCGCAAAGGAAATAACCGACCGAATTAAGGAACAAGCTTTAGGCCAAAAAATCCAAATTGCTGTTGAGCCTGGACAAATGTTGATAAAAATCGTGCATGAAGAGCTTACGAAATTAATGGGCTCTGAAAAGCAGGATATTAATACTAAGGGAGATCCAGCAATTATTTTGATTTCCGGACTTCAAGGTTCTGGTAAAACGACCTTTACAGGGAAATTGGCCAATCATCTTAAAAAATCTGGTAAACAAATTTTATTGGTTGCTGGGGATGTGTATCGTCCGGCTGCGATTGACCAATTAAAAGTTTTGGGTGAGCAGGTAGGAGTAGAGGTTTATTCAGAAATTGAAAATAAAAATCCTGTTGAAATTGCTCAAAATGCAATTGCTTATGGAAAGAAAAATGGAAAAAAAATCATCGTAGTCGATACTGCCGGACGTTTAGCCATTGATGAAGAAATGATGGCTGAGATTGAGGCAGTAAAGAAGGCGATTACCCCATCTGAAACCTTATTTGTTGTAGACTCCATGACTGGTCAGGATGCAGTAAATACGGCAAAAACCTTCAATGATCGATTAAATTTTGATGGGGTTGTTTTGACCAAATTAGATGGAGATTCAAGAGGTGGTGCGGCACTTTCTATCCGAGAGGTAGTTGATAAGCCAATTAAATTTATTTCTACCGGGGAAAAAATGGATGCCTTGGATTTATTCTATCCAGATAGAATGGCCAATAGAATCTTGGGCATGGGTGATGTTTTATCTTTGGTTGAAAAGGCCCAACAAGCTTTTGATGAAGAGGAGGCTAAGGCATTATCTAAGAAATTTAAAAAGAATACTTTTTCATTTCAGGATTTTTATAACCAGCTTCAGCAAATCAAGAAGATGGGTAATATTAAAGATTTAATGGGAATGGTGCCAGGTATGGGGAATGCCATGAAAGATGTAGATATTTCGAATGATTCTTTCAAGCCTATTGAAGCTATTATTCAATCTATGACACCAGCCGAGAGAGATAATCCAGATATTTTAAATCCCTCTAGAAAACAAAGAATTGCAGATGGCTCAGGTACGTCAATTCAACAATTAAATGCTTTGTTGAAGCAATTCAATGATATGAAAAAAATGATGAAGATGGTGTCAAATTCACCAGGAGGAAGATTCAATCTTCCAAATATGGGCAATATGATGAGGAGATAAATTTTATCTCCTTATCGTTGCCTGAATTTCAGATTCAAATCCCTTTATTAATCGATTCATACTCGCATCAATTACCTTATCAGTTAGGGTTTGAGATTCATCTTGAAGGATAAATCCTACCGAATAGGATTTTTTTCCTTCACCTAAATTTTCACCTTTATAAATATCGAATATAAATATTCTCTTCAATAAGCTTTGCTCATATTTGAAGGCTATTTTTTTCAATTCTTGAAAACTTATACCTTCTTCTATTACTAAAGATAAATCTCTTCTAACCTCTGGAAATTTAGAAATTTCAGTATAAGAAGTATTTTTGAAATTGTTCTTAGCTAAATAATCCCAATCAAAATCAGCATAGAATACTTCTTGCTTCATTTCAAATTTTTTTGCTAAATCTGGTTGAATTAGACCTAAATTTAGGATTGATTTCTTATTGACAATAACCTCTAAGCCATAAGCAAAAATTGGGTTTGACTCAATGGTTTTGGTTTCTAAATCGTTTAAACCTAAGCTCTGTAAAATTTCTAAGGAAGTCTGGTAAATATTTACAAATTTCGTTTTTAAATCGCCCTTTAACCATGAATCTCCCAACCAATTTCCAGAAACGAATAATCCTAAATGTTTTTTCTCGAATATTTTACCATTCTTTTTATGATAGGTTTTGCCAAACTCGAAGAATTTAAGATTTTGTTGTTTTCTATTGAAATTATATGCTAAGGTCTCCAATCCTTGAAAAACCAAAGATTGTCTCATTACTCCTAATTCTTCTGATAGAGGATTCGTGATTTCTACGGTCTCAAAATTGAGTGTATTGGCAATTAATTCATGGTTTTTGTTCTTGGTTATTGAATTAGTAATTATTTCAAAAAAACCTTTTGAATTAAGATTCTTTGATATTTCCAATTGTTTTGCTTCTACATCGATTGCAGGAAAATCAGAAATAAAGGAAGTACTTAAATTTTCAGATAGAGGAACATTATCCAAACCATAAATTCGAAGAACTTCCTCTACTAAATCAGCCTCTCTATCCACATCTACTCTATAATTCGGACTTAAAACCTTTAATTCTTTTTCATTTAAACTTAGAATTTCAAAATCCAATCTTTCTAAAATTTCTTTAATTTTATCAGAAGAAATTTCTATCCCAATTAATTGATTAATT
>JBJOIA010000174.1:0-3329 GCA_046047395.1 Bacteroidota bacterium
ATAATACGGTACGTTTAAAAGATTCTTATGCTTTTAATCCTGTTCCGGAAGGGGTTGCTGCTGAAAATGTAATGGGTGGACAAGCCAATCTTTGGTCCGAACAATTATTTAATTATCGTCACCTTCAATACATGATTTATCCAAGGATCTTTGCTGTGGCTGAATCTGTTTGGTCACCAGATAATCAGAAAAATTGGAATGATTTTGTGGAAAGGGTAGAGGATCAAATGGTTCGATTGGATCAGGCTAATATTAAATTTGCACCTTCTATGTATGAGCCAATAATTGATACCGGTTTGACGGAGGATGGAAAAAATTGGATTCAATTTAGTCCTGAAATAAATGATCTAGAATTCCATTATTCTCTTGATTTTTCCTATCCGGATGAATTTTACCCTGCTTCTCAAGAAAAAATTGTACTCCCAATAGATGTTAAACTAGTAAGAGTACAATCTTATCGTTACGGAAAAAAAGTAGGAAGAACGATTAATGTCCCAATAAATAAGTAGCTAATTTTCTAGCTGCAGGAAGGTTTTCGTATTCCAAAGGTAGACGGCGGTTGTTGGTATATTCATTATACAACCATGGATCACCAACAGCCACCACTTTACCTTTACCAATTTGGGCTTCCGCAATCACGCATTGGCCTTGATGATAAACTAAACATTCACCAGTTTTCGTTAATTTCAAAGAAGATATTTCTTTGATATATATTTTCTTTAATCCATTAAAGATTTTATTGCCTTTTGGTATGTCTACTCTTCCTTGTTCCCATTCTCTTCCTTGAACGAAATTTAAATTTGGAGCAACAAATTCAATTCCTATTTCTCGCCCAAGAATATTTAAATGTTCGATATCGCAATTTGTTGTATCATTTGCGAGAATTAATAAAGATCCCCCGTTTTCAATCCATTTCTTAATTTCCTTTGCATCTTCTTGATTGATATAATTCGGATTTTCCGTTTCCCTAGGACTGTCTGGATCAACTATGATATAGACATCTGCATCCTTTAAATTTTCTGCAGTCGGAGCTTTATCTAAGCTAGCAATTTCTGCACCCATTTCTTTCCAATGCCTTCCCCATAATTCAAATCCAGAATCTTTTGAATCTTCCCAGGTATAGTGGAATCTGACCTTTTCGCCTTGATCATTGGTTTTATATTCATTATTATAATAATAATCTAAAACAACTTTTTTTCCAGAACCTATGCTAAGTTCATTTAAAATTTCCATTTCAACAGAAGCTAATATAAAGGGTCCAACTCCTTTTAAATCATCTCTTCTAATGGGTTCTGATAAATAATAATCATAAGAACCACTTCGATAAGGACTTCCGCCTAATCCACCTACTGAAACGGTTTTTTCTAAGTGAATGGAACCATCTGGGTCTTTAGTTATGAATTCCTTAATGATTCCTGAATAGGCTGATTTTGCAGGCTCTCTAAATTCCTCTGAAAGATATCCCATTCTTACACCTTTTAATAAAGAATAAGTAAACATAGTGGAACAAGATGCTTCCAAATAATTCCCTTCTTTTCCTCCAAATACAGGTAATTGATACCATAAATGTGATTTAGGATCCTGAACCTTCAGTAAAGCTGAACTTAAATCATTTAATTGTTTAACTGAAATTTCTCTAGCTTTATGATCTTGAGGTATATAATCTAAAACGTCTACCAATGCCATCATATACCAACCGATTGATCTGCCCCAGAAATTAGGAGATTGGCCTGTTTTTTTATCTGCCCAAGGCATTTTTTTTGAAGCATCAATTGCATGATAAATTAAGCCTGTTTTCTTGTCTAATGCTCCGTTATACATCAATTCAAATTGCTTAAGGATATCATCCCAATTTTTTTCATTAAATAAAACTGAATATTCTCCATAATAAGGCTCTACCATATATAAACCATCCAACCACATTTGATTTGGATAACGATCCTTATGCCAAAATCCTCCGTCCTGAGTTCTAGGTTGCGTATTTAATTGATCGCGTAAATTTTGTGCTGCTAATAGGTATTTTTTTGTCCCTAATTGTTTATATAAATATAATACAGGTCTCCCTTGAGGTAGATTATCAGAATTATATTCCGATTTTTTATAAGTATTTATGGTTCCATCTTCATTGATGTATTGGTCCATAATTTTTTTTATATAATCAAAATAACGGGCATCACCTGTGCGTTCATAAACCTGTTCAACTGCCCGCAAAAATAATCCAGATTCATAGTCCCACCGAGCCCTTGCTCCTGGTTTTACTCTTAATGAATCCATATTTTTTGCAATTAAACTATTGGTCATTTGCACAGAATAGGGGATACCTTGTCCGTATGCCACAAGATTTATCAATAAAAAAAATCCAATCAGTTTTTTCATTTTCATTTATTTTTCAGTCACGAAATTTCTTTCATACTTTTTTTTTATTTTATCCCACGAATAAATTCATGGGCTAAAACAAACTATTCACTCTTCACTATTCACTATTCACTCTTCCCGCTTCATTCTATCTCAAATCTTTGATTTCGGCAAAATCCATATCTGTATAATCCTTATTTTCCCCAGCCATTCCCCAAATGAATGAATAATTCTGAGTTCCAGCACCAGAGTGGATCGACCAAGGCGGAGAAATAATTGCCTGATGATTTTTAACCCAAATATGCTTAGTTTCTTGTGGTTCTCCCATTAAGTGTAAAACAGCTTGTCCGGGTTGAACATTGAAATATAAATAAGCTTCCATTCTCCTATCATGCGTATGTGCTGGCATGGTATTCCATACAGAGCCTGGCTCTAATTCGGTTAATCCCATGACTAACTGACAAGATTGGAGTCCATTTCCATGGATATATTTATAAATGGTGCGATTATTGGAGGTTTCTAAAGCACCAATTTTAACTATTTCTACATCCTCCATTTGTAAGGTAGCTGTTGGATATTCCGCATGGGCAGGTGCACTTAAAATATAAAATAATGCAGGATTTTTACTGTCTTTCGAAGAGAATTTTACGGATTTTTTTCCTTTTCCGATATAAATTGCTGATTTATTTCCAACTAAATAAATTTTCCCATCCACTTCTACACTTCCCTCTCCACCAATATTTATTGCTCCTAATTCTCTTCTTTCAAGAAAATATTCTGCTCGTAATTTTTCTGGATTGGGTAATTCAATAGAACCTAATATTGGCATAGCCCCGCCAATAATCATTCTATCATAAATAGTATAAGTAAGATGTATATTATTTGGAGAAAATATTTTTTCGATTAAATAATGTTGTCTTAAAGATTCATTATCAAAGTTTCTAGCCTCTCTTGAGCTTGCCTCTAAACGTAAT
>JBJOIA010000175.1:0-5060 GCA_046047395.1 Bacteroidota bacterium
AACCATCAATAAAAATCCATATTCAAATTATAATTTAAATGATTTCAGGTCGATATCTGGTTATATTCCTAATTTCCCAGACATTTTCCCTGGCACATTATTTGAAAACATTGTTTTAGGCAGGGATGATATCTCTGAAAATGAAATTTTAAAATTGGCAGAAGAAATTGGTTTTCATAATTTTTTAGATGATTATGAAAATGATTTTCTAACTGAATTAATCAACAATAATTCAAGGACTAATCGCACGAAAATTAAGAAAATCCTTTATTTAAGGGCTTTGAGTAATAAACCGAAAATTCTCATAATAGAAGATCCATGGATATATTTAGAAGAAAAAGAAATTGAAAATTTATACCAGTATTTAATGGGAAGAAAGGATTTAACAATCTTCTTTTTCGCTTCAGAAGATTCAAGAAATTATGATCAGATCATTCAATTAAAAGACACCATTTAATCCATGAACAAGGAATTATCATCATATAGTAAAATATACGGAAAGGAGATTGAATCAATTATTCCTAAATGGGGTTATTATATCTTTGGGGTTATCCTATTATTTCTATTTTTACCCTGGACTCAAAATATTCGTTCATCTGGAAAAGTAACTAGTTTGGAGCAGAATAACCGTGCACAAGAGATTAACTCCCCAATTGCTGGTAAAATTATGGAATGGAAGGTAATTGAGGGAACCTATGTAAAAAAGGGTGATACGCTTGCTAAAATAGCAGAGATAAAACCAGAATATTTGGATCCTGAATTAATGGAAAGAACGATGGACCAAATTGTTGCCAAAGAATCTTATGTGGAGTTTTACAAGGAAAAAATTAAAACAATAGAAACCCAGCTTGAGGCATTAAAGGAAGGAAATAAATTGAAATTAAAGCAATTAGATAACAAATTGCGTCAGTTAGAAAACAAATTGGCTGGTCAACGTTCAGAATTAAAGTCGATGTCGACAAATTATGAATTAGCCAAAGATCAATTTAAGCGATACGAGCAATTATTCAATGAGGGTTTAATTTCTAAAACGGACTTTCAAAAAAGGGAAGGTTATTTACAGGAGACATTGGCAAAGAAGACGGTAGTAGAGAATTACATTGAACAAACTTTGCAAGAAATTACCATTGTGGAATTAGAAAAAAACAATGTTTCTCAAGATTTCATTGGTAAATTCAATAAGACACAAGGGGAAAAATTTGAGGCGAATTCAATAATTCAGAATTCCTTATCGGATATTGCCAAGTTAAAAAATCAATATCAAAATTATTCCCGAAGAAATGATTTTTATACGGTATTGGCCCCTCAGGATGGACAAATTGTTCAAGTGAGCAAAGCCGGAATTGGAGAGATCATCAAGGATGGGGAATCCTTGGGAAGGATTGTCCCTAGTCAGGAAAATTATGCAATTGAAATTTATGCCTCTCCTACTGATGTTGCATTATTAAAAAAGGAAGAAAGGGTAAGAATTATGTTTGATGGTTACCCGACAGTTTTATTTTCAGGATGGCCTCAGGTATCAGTAGGAACTTTTTCTGGAAAGGTATATGCTGTTGAATCTGTCATTTCACCTAATAATAAATTCAAAATATTAGTAAAGGAGGATCCCTCTGAAAAGCCTTGGCCACCGTTTTTAAAACAAGGGACGGGAGTTAGAGCAATTGTTTTATTAAATGATGTTCCAATATGGTATGAAATTTGGCGAAATATCAATGGATTTCCTCCAAACTTTTATAATCCTGAAGAAATAAAAATGAATAAGGAAATTGGAAAAGAAAAAAAATAAGTCATGAGAAATCCGATTATTCTAATTATTATTTCTTGGGTGTTTTCTGTGCAATTTTCATTTGCCCAGGATAGTCTTTGGCTTAATTCAGAACAATACCTCAATATTGTTAAGACCTACCATCCAGTGGTTCGACAGGCCGACATTTCGGTTGGTCAATCAGAAGCCGAGATTCTTCTTGCTAGGAGTAATTTCGATCCTATATTAAGAAATATTGCTACACAAAAAACTGTTGATGGCAAGGATTATTATTTAGAAAACATTACGGAAGTCGCGATCCCGACTTGGTATGGAATTGAATTAATTGGAGGAAGAGATAATTTAAGGGGAACCCGAATTAACACCTCCGAAACGCAAGGATTGACAAATTATGCAGGAATTTCTATTCCATTAGCAAAGGATTTAATTATAGACAAGCGCAGGGCAGCCTTAAAAAAGGCTAAAATCATGAATACCTTGGCAGAAGATCAAAGAAGAGGGATTGTCAATGATTTAATGAATGAGGCTATCAGTACTTATTGGACTTGGGTGAAATCTTTTCAAGTTTTACAAGTCTATCAGGACTTTGAAAAATTAAATCAAATTCGATTTACACAGGTAAAAAAAGCTTTTGAATTAGGGGATATTCCGGCGATAGATACAGTTGAAGCTTTAACGCAGCTTCAATACATTCAAACATTGATACAACAATCACAGATGGATTTCAACAAGGCTAGCTTAGAGGCTTCAATCTATCTTTGGGATGAAAACCAGAATCCATTAATTGTTTTAGATAATATCTTTCCTCAGGATAGTTATAAGGAATTAAATATCCCTTTAGATTTTATTATCGATTTGGAATTATTAAAACTAAAGGCTGCAGAATTTCACCCAGATTTAATGGTTTATAATTCGAAATTAAAAGCATTGGCAATTGAAAAACAATTAAAATTCCAAGGATTATTACCCAAGATAAATTTCAATTATTTATCTACAGAAATTGTTAATAAAACCCCCGCCCTATTCTCTGAAAGATTAGGCACCAATAATTTTTATTATGGATTGAAGATGGAAATACCTCTCAGATTAAGTCAGGGTCGGGCGGAATACAAATTAGCGAAGCAGAAATTAGAATTTGAAAATTTAAATCGATCTCAAAAACTCAATGAAATCAATGTGAAAATTGAAAAATATTTTCAGGAGAATAAATTATATAAATCTCAAATAGGTATTCAAGAGCAAAATTATGAGAATTATTTACGTTTGTTAAATGCGGAACAAACCAAATTTTTTACAGGGGAAAGTTCATTATTTAAGATTAATGCCCGGGAAATTAAAGCACTTGAGGTTTTAAATAAATTGATTTCGGTAAAAATCAATTATTATAAAAGTTTTTATTGTCTTCAATGGAGTGCAGGTTTACTCTATTAATTTATCAAATCATTTATTTTATTTATAATACAAAAATTTGACAAATTCGAATTTTAGGAGTAATTTTCAATATGGGGTGGTGGGGCTTTTTTTTACCCTTAAAATATTTTTTATTTCCATCCTACCGAAAAACTTATTTTAAATCAAATTATGAAAAATCAAACAAAAATTACCAGTATTCTGGTATCTTGCTTAGTTATTGCTGCCTTTTTAGTTGGATTTACCAAATCATATCATCCAAACATTAAAGAAAAGGCGCCGGTGGGTGTTATCACTTATTCTTATCGTTCGATGCCATCAAAAATTGAAGATATCATTAAATATTGTAAAGAAACTGGTGTAAGTGATTTAGAATTAATGGGTGAGCCTGCTGAAATATTTGCAGGAATGCCTGAAAACCCTGTTTATAAGGAAGGTCATTGGATTCCAAGAAATAAACAAACAGAAGAGCAAAAGGCTGCCTTAGCCCGCTATGCAGATGATGTTCGTGCTTGGAGAGAAAATGCTCCAATGGAAAAATTCAAAGAATTAAGAAAATTATTGGATAAAAATGGCATCCGAGTATACGCATTTAAACCAAATGCCTTGAATGAAAATAATTCAGATGCCGAAATTGAATATGCGATGGAAGCTGCAAAAATATTGGGTGCTGGATCTGTAACTGTTGAATTACCAAGAAATGGTGATCATTCCCTACGTCTTGGTAAATTAGGTGAAAAACATAAAATGTATATCGGCTACCATGCCCATTTACAAGCTACAGATACCGCTTGGGATGAAGCTTTGGCTCAGTCACCTTATAATTCAATGAATTTAGATTGCGGACACTACATTGCAGCCGGCGGAAATAATACCGTAGAATCCTTATTGGCTTTAATTAAATCAAAGAATGCAAGAATTACTTCTATGCACCTAAAAGATCGAAAAAATAAAGAAAACGGACAGGCAAATATGCCTTGGGGAGAGGGAAATACCCCTATTTTAGAGGTTGTTAAATTAGTACGAGACAATAAATACTTTATTCCAATGTCAATTGAATTAGAATATAATATTCCAGAAGGTTCAAATGCCGTGGAAGAAGTAAAAAAATGTAGAGAATACGTAGAAAAAGGAATTTAGAATGTCAGAAAAATTAATCAATGCCGCCCTGCTTTCTTTTGGAATGTCAGGGCGTGTATTTCACGCACCTTTTATTGAATTACATCCTGGTTTTAAATTAATGGGCGCATGGGAACGTTCCACAAAAAAAATCCAAAACCATTATCCAAATGTAAAATCCTATTCAAGTTTAGAAGAAATCTTAGCAGATGAAGAGGTTGAATTGGTTGTTGTTAATACCCCAACTTATACGCATTATGAATTTGCAAAAAAAGCTCTTCAAGCAGGAAAACATATCGTAGTTGAAAAAGCTTTTACTTCTAATTACGAAGAAGCGAAAGAATTGGCCAATATAGCTGCATCCAAAAATCTAAAAATCTCCATCTTCCAAAATAGACGGTGGGATTCAGATTTCCTAACTGTAAAAAAAGTAATACAAGATGGAAGTCTAGGAGATATCGTAGAAGCTGAATTCCATTATGACCGCTTCAATCCAGATCTTTCTCCAAAGGTGCATAAAGAGACGCAAAATTCAGGTTCCGGAATAGTCAGAGATCTTGCCCCCCATGTTTTAGACCAAGCATTATCTCTATTTGGAATGCCCCAATCGGTTTTCGCTGATTTAAGAAAAATGCGAAATAATACCTTGGTTGAGGATTATTTTGAAATTCTATTACTCTATCCATCTTTACGTGTTCGACTTAAAGGAGGATATTTTTATAAAGAAACCGTTCCTTCCTTCCAAGTATTTGGGACAAAAGGCTCA
>JBJOIA010000176.1:0-3136 GCA_046047395.1 Bacteroidota bacterium
TGTAATAGTATTTGGCTTTTAGATGATTTTACACCGGATAATGGCTCTACAAGAATTGTACCAGGTTCTCATTTATTGAATTTATTGCCAGAAAAAGGAATGGAGGATGTAAATGAAAAACATCCAGATGAAATTCGAATCATTGCACCAGCTGGTTCTGTTTTTATTTTTAATTCTCACGTTTGGCATGGAGGTACAACCAACCATACTGAAAAGGATAGAAGAAGTATACATAGTTATTTTTGTACTAGAGAACAGCCACAACAAGTTGATCAACAAAGATATATCCTTGAAGAAACTAAAAATAGAATTGGTGAAAAAGGCAAATTCGTTCTAGATGTTATTTGATTTTAATTTTAAAAACTTGTCCATACCCAAAATCTTGTATTTCCATCACATTGATTTCCAATTGATTTGAAGAATTCATTTTCCAAGAAGGGTTTTTCCCAGTGGATAAATGTAAGATTTCACTAGTCTGGAGTGGTTTGACAGAATTAATCAATAATTTTCCGTTTTCAGGCTTTTTTGTGGCTATAGCATATACATAATTGCCATTCTGAGTGAAATAAATATTTTCTTCTTTAAAGGTTTTCCATGAATTGGTAGCATATATAGCCTCGCCATTAATTTTTAACCAAGCCCCCATATTATATAATCGTTCAATTGAAGCTTCGGGAATTTTACCAGTGGCCATCGGACCAATATTTAGGAGGTAATTGCCACCCTTTGCCGCCACATCAATTAAATTCGTAATTAATTGTTCCGATGTTTTCCAATTGAAATCATCCTTTCGGTAACCCCATGTATCATTCATAGTCATACAGGATTCCCAATCCATCGTAGAGGTACCTTCTAAAATTTCTTGTTCAGGAGTTCCGAAATCCCCAGCAGCATCATCGTATTTATTCATCCCAGACATACCTTTTCTCCCTTTTCCAATTCGATTATTAATGATTAAATTTGGATCTAATTTCATTAAATAATTATAAAGATCCTTGCCCTGATCTTCCGTCCATTCAGGAATCCACTCCCCATCAAACCATAAAACTGCCGGATGATATTTTGTAATTAATTCCTTTAATTGTGGTTTTAGGTAAGTTTCCCGATAATTTGCCCAATTGGCATTTGGGTTATTCTGATGCATATAATCTTTTGGAGATTCTGCATCCGGTTGATGCCAGTCCATAATGGAATGATAAAAACATAATTTTATTCCTGCTTCATCGCAGGCATTTTTAAGTTCCATTAGAATATCTTTTTGGTATGGACTCGCATCCATAATATCATAGGTTGAAACCTTAGAATCCCAAAGACAAAAACCATCATGATGTTTAGAGGTAATAACAATGTATTTCATGCCTGCATTTTTGGCAATTGAAACCCATTCTTTCGCATCAAAATAAATGGGATTGAATTGTCCAGCAAATTTTTCATATTCCTTGTTCGGAATATTTAAAGTATGCTGAATCCATTCTCCAATTTTACCCTCTCCAACTGTTTTTCCATTGTATTCTCCTGCTGGAATCGCATAAAGGCCCCAATGAATAAACATCCCGAAAGTTGCATCGCGCCACCAGGCCATTCGAGTATCTTTTTCTTCTTTTGATTCCTGCGCAAAACCAGAAGAAATATGAATAAAAATAAGGAAAATAGCTATAAAATAGGAGATCGATTTTTTCATAATTAAATAGAGATTATTTCCCTAAAATAATAAAATTTTATTTATAAAATATATGTGTAATACAAAATAATTTACACAATAGTAATATTAAATTGGATTTTTTTAATAAAAAAATGGTACTTTTAATTTTCTTAACTATAAAAAACTATTTGATTATGAGACATTTAACTAAAATTTATGCAATTATTTTTGCTTTTATTTTATTTTCCTGCTCCCAAAATTCAGAAAATGCTTTAAGTATTGCAGGAAATTATTCATTAACCAATCAAGCATATTATCAAGGAGATAGCCTGACAAACCCTGATATGGTGGTGGACAACCAAATGAAGGTTTACTCTGATAATGGCTGGATGTTTATTGCAATAAGAGATGGGATTGGTGCTTTTTCAGCAGGTACCTATGATATGGAAGGAGATTTGCTTACCGAACATGCGGTGAATGTAAATCCAGATTCCTCTGGCAATAATTTTACCCTTAGAATCGTATTGACAGAATCAGGTTATAACCAAATTATTGATGAAATACTTGATAATGATGGAAATGCTTGGAAATTGGAAGAATCTTATGAAAGACATGCCGCTGGGGAAAGTTCTGATTTGGACGGGCTATATCGTCAGTCCCAAACCTTAAATATCATTGACGGTGATACGACAGACGCTTCTTATAATGAATTTAAAATGATTCATCAAGGTGAATTTATGTGGGGAGCTCAGAGCAAAAATGAAGATGGGTCTATTATTAACTATGTAGGACATGGTACCTTAACCATAGATGGAGATATGATCACCGAGGTATTGGAAGAATCCAGTATGGAAGGTATCACAGGGACCTATAAGATGACAATTGTTAGAAATGATAATGGTTTTTCTCAAACAACAATGGACGAAAAAACTGGAAATTCAAATATAAAAACCTATATCCGAATTCAATAATATTTAGTTTATTAATAAAAAAGCCTCTCAGGGGAATTGAGAGGCTTTTTTTTATTCCAAAATTGAATCCCATAAACCGATTCTTGCTTCCATTGCTTGAATGACAAATTCTGTACATTCTTCCCATTTTTGAGAATCCTGCCCGCATAATTCTTTGACTAATTCCATGGCCAAATGGCTATGATGGTCCCCATCTACCTCAATATGGCGCTCAATATAATATTTGAATTTTTTTACCTGAGATGGATTCTCATTATAAAGTTCCTCCAGAATATTTAAAAACATGTCTGGAATTAGATCCTCCCTTCCAAAAGTGAATACAGCTGCCTTAATATGTGCAGGTTGATGTAGACATACATTAAAAGTAAAATTTAAAAAATTCTTGATTTTTTGCGGAATATTGGCTTGATTAATCGCCTCAAAAATTGAATCTGATTTCTCAGAATTCTTTACTAATTCTTGGATTAAAGCAGTATTTGCCCCAAGATCCTTCATAGCCTCTAAGTATAATTCATAATGACTA
>JBJOIA010000177.1:0-5945 GCA_046047395.1 Bacteroidota bacterium
AGCACAGAACCTTAAAGTGAAAATTATGATACCAGAAGGTACCCTTTTCAAAATAAATAAACCGTTTGGTTATAAGATTGAAAATGTCGTTCATGGTTTATCGCGCCTAGATCTTTCAAAAGCTTTATTTACTGTAAATGAAAATGGTAAGATTGAATGTTTCAATTATCCTCAAGAGAATCAAAATGAAGGCTTTGAGGATGAAGATTTTCATAATGATTTGGATTTTGAATTAGAGATGAATGATTAAAGTGGGAAAAGCAACCTTTTAACGAAATATTGCATCTTATTTTATAATGACCATAACCTAAAAGTATCAATAAATTATTAAAAAAATGAAAAAGTTTACAAGTCTATTAATTGCCATTTTAGTTTCCATTGCCGCATTTGGACAATCTAAAAAAGAATTTAAGTTAAAAGATTTTGATTCTATAGAGGCTGGATTTGCCTTTGAGGTTCATATCCATAAAAAATCTGAATTTTCAGTAACTGCCCTAGCGAACGCAGAAGATTTAACCTATGTTAAAGCTTATTTAAAAGGAAATATTCTAGTTTTAGAAGATGGAAGGAAATCCAATTGGAATTGGTTTAATAGGGGAAATAGGGGGAAAGTAGTGATTAATGTTGGTATGCCTGAATTAAAAAATGCAGAAATTTCTGGAGCTGTGAATGCAGAGATTTATGGTTTTACTAATCAAGATTTTATGAATTTAGAGGCAAGTGGTGCCTCGAAAATTATTGTTGATAATTTGGAGGTAAATAAATTTAATTTGGATGCCTCCGGAGCTTCTAATGTCAAAATATCTGGATCCGCCTATAAATTCAATATTGACTGCTCCGGGGCTTCCAATATTAAAGCTAAGGAATTTAAGGTAAGAGATTGTGATGCTGATGCCTCTGGTGCTAGCAATATTACTATTTACCCAACTAATTCGTTGATTGCCGAAGCAACTGGTGCCTCTAATATATACTATGTAGGGACTCCCGTTCATTTAGAAACGGAAAGTCATGCCGCAAGTAATATTAAGAAGATTAGTGAATAGGAAAGAGTGAATAGTGAATAGGGAATAGGGATTATTTTAACCCATGAATTTATTCGTGGGGTAAAATAAAGAGTTTTGGCTCGAAAAGTCGATTAAAATTTTTCGCCTGCTTCTATGCGAAGAGGTAAATTGTTTTCAAGTGGAGGAAGTGGACAAGCATATCCTTCTGAATAAGCACAATAAGGGAAATAAGAATAATTAAAATTAACGGTTAGTAGATGGTTGTTTAAATTAGTTTCTGCAACATCTATATATTTTCCGCCTCCGTAGGTTTCCTCGGGGGCGGTTTTGTCTTTAAAGGGTATGAAAAATCCTACATCTTCATGCTTAAAAGCCAATAAACTTATTGCCTGGCCATCAATTTCTGCAATTAATGTTCCTAATATTTCCAGACTTTGATTGGTTCCATCAGAATTGGGGAATACCCAAATTTCTCCCTCCCTCGTCCTGTCTACCTTAAAATCAATTACCAATTTTTCATTATAAGGGAAATAATTTAAGCCAGTGAAATTTTCTTTGTCTTTAATAGGAGATTCCTCCAAGGTTTTATAATCTTGATTTTTTTTCTCAGTATACTCCACCCATTCTTGTTGCTTGGATTTACCAGGTTCATTTTTTGGAATGCCCCAATAGATTAAGGCAATTACCGCAACGATGATTAAATATTTAAAATTTTTCATATTTAAAGACTTCCCTTTTCATGTGCGCCCAAATGGGTCAAAATATTTCCTCTTCACTCTTCCCTCTTCACTAATTTCCGAATGTATTTTCCAACGATATCAAATTCTAAATTGACTTTTGTTCCTACTTGAAATTCATGGAAATTGGTATGTTCATAGGTGTAAGGAATAATTGCAACGGAAAAAGTATGGTCTCCAGAATCAACCACAGTTAGACTCGTTCCATTAATTGTGATTGAACCCTTTTCAACTGTAATTTCTTGAATATTTTTTGAATATTCAAAGTGAAATTTCCAAGATCCATCCAATTCTTCAATCTTCGTGCATATTCCTATTCCATCTACATGGCCCTGAACGATGTGTCCATCAAATCGTGCATTGACCGACATGCATCTTTCTAAATTTACTTTATCTCCGATGTTCAAATCACCCAAATTGGTTCTTTTCATCGTTTCATCAATAGCTGTTACCCTGTAGGTATTTCCTTTGATTTCAACAACAGTAAGACATATACCATTATGGGCCAAAGATTGATCTATCTTTAATTCATTTGTAAAGGGAGCTTCAAACCAAAAATCGATATTCGTGCCATGCACTGTTTTTGATTTTAATTCTCCTAAATTTTCTATTATTCCTGTAAACAATTTTTTAAATTAATTTTATGTTAATCACTAATCAATTTCAATACTGCGTCATTCTTTTTAGTAAAATCAAATTTATCTAAAATTGTTTTCAATTGTTTTTGAATTTGATTTATGCCAAGATTTCCGATGGAGCCAAGGTGTGTATGATTTAATTCTCTGGATGGAGTTTTGAATTCTCCTTTATCAATCATATTCCCAACCTTTACATAGGCATCTCTGAAAGTCATACCTTCCAAAACTAAGCGATTTACTTCTTCAACAGAAAATAATAAATCATATTTAGAATCATTCAATAAACCTTCTTTTACTTTCATATTTTTTACCATAAAATGGGTAATGAACAGACATTCATTCATTTCATTGATGGCTGGAAAAACAATTTCTTTGGTCAATTGTAATTCCCGATGGTAACCTGAAGGTAAATTCGATAATAATAAACTCATTTCAGTTTGAGCTCCCTTTAATTTATTTGCTTTCCCTCTTAATAATTCTGCAACATCAGGATTTTTCTTATGCGGCATTATGGATGAGCCTGTTGTCATTTCTGTAGGCAATTGAATAAAACCAAAATTCTGAGAATTATACAAACAAACATCCATGGCCAGCTTTCCAAGGCTGCTTGCTAAAGCATTGATGGCTTGTAAAAGAAATAATTCAGTTTTTCCCCTCGACATCTGCGCGTTGATTGCTCCAATATGTGGTTGACTGAATCCTAATAATTCTGTAGTCATTTCTCTATCTAAAGGGAAGGAAGTACCATAACCAGCGCCTGAACCTAGGGGATTCTTGTTGGCTAATTGGTAAGCTGCCAAAAGCATTTCTAAATCTTCTGTTAAAGATTCTGCGTAGGCTGAAAACCATTGTCCGAAAGACGCGGGCATACCAATTTGTAAATGGGTATATCCAGGTAATAAATGTTTTTTATTTTTCTCTGCTAAATCTAATAATTCATTAATTAGGGTTTCAGTTTTGGAAGTAATTTCTTCAATTTGATCTCTGAAATAAAGTTTTAAATCAACCAAAACCTGATCGTTCCTGGATCTACCAGAATGAATTTTCTTTCCTAAATCTCCTAATTTTTCTGTAAGCATCATCTCTATTTGAGAATGAACATCTTCTACACCTTCTTCAATGGTAAAATTTCCTTTTTCTATTTCAGAATAAATATTTCGTAATTCTGCATGAATTGCCTTTAATTCTACTGCATCCAATAAGCCAATTTTTTCTAACATGGCTGTATGTGCAATAGAGCCCAATACATCGTAGGGAGCTAGATCTAGATCGAATAATGGGTCATTCCCAATCGTAAAATCTTCTATGATCTTATTAATTTTGCTTGATTCTTTCGCCCAAATTTTTCCCATTGTTTTATTTTAGAATTTTAGAAATTAGATTCTTATAAATATTTACCCCTTCTTCTAATTCTTCCATTAGAATGAATTCATCTGCTGTATGAGATCGTTCCGATTTTCCTGGACCAATTTTTAAGGTTGGAAATGGCATCAAAGCCTGGTCCGATAAGGTGGGTGACCCATAATGATTCAATCCAATTTCCTTTCCAGCAATGAATAGGGGATGGTCGGTCGCTAATTTGCTCGACTGTAATCGGATTGAACGAGGAGTAAGTTCTGCTTTTAAATGATTCCGAAGGGTCCCTAAGACGTCTTCCAAACTATATTCTTCGTTTACTCTGCAATCTATTGTATATTGGCATTCAGCAGGAATCACATTATGTTGTTCCCCTGCATGAATTATGGTTACTGTACATTTCACCGGGCCTAATAAATCTGATACTTTATCAAAATGAATATTTCTTAAGTTTTGAATATCTTCCAAGGCTATATCGATCGCATTGATACCTTCGTTTCTAGCTGCATGACCTGCCTTTCCAAGACATTTTGCATCAATTACCATCAGACCTTTTTCTGCAACAGCCATTTTACATTCTGTCGGCTCACCTACAATTCCAAAATCGATTTTAGGGAAATTCGGGTCATTTAAAACCAATTCAATCCCATTTTTTCCTGAAATTTCTTCTTCTGCGGAGGCCACTAAAAGGATATTAAACGGAAAAATGTCCTCATATAAATCCACGAAAGTTTGAATTAAACAGACTAAGGAAGCCCCAGCATCGTTTGATCCCAAGCCAATTAATTTATTACCTTCTATAGTTGGTAAAAAAGGATCTTTGGTCCAAGCTGCCTTTGGCTTAACGGTATCGTGATGAGAATTTAATAGGAGGTTGGGTTTATCAGGATCAAAAAATTTATTTTTTACCCAAATATTATTTCCAATTTGGTTTGTATTTATTCCTAAATCTTCAAAAAACTTTTGGATAATAATTGCTGTACCTTCTTCTTCTTTGGAAAAGGAAGGTGTTTTAATTAGATCGAAAAGGAGTTCTTTTACCTGCATTATACAAATATAATCAAAGTATTTTTAAATGGTAATGAAGTATTATTTGGGTTTATTAGAAATATTCTAGAAATGCATTTTTTATTGTTAAACTGCTTTCCTATTGAATAATGGTTCCAGAATTGGAATTTAATTCTTCGGAGGAACAAATTCGGACGGTATTTACGCCATCATTTAATGCTTGGAAGGCGTTGTCTAGTTTAGGGATCATCCCTCCTGAGATAACGCCTGTTTCTTTGTAATTCTTATAGGAATCTTTATTGATATGGGCAATTACGGACTCTTCATTTTCTGGGTCGGCAAGGACTCCTTTTTTTTCAAAGCAATAGGTAAGTTTAACTTCAAAATTCTTGGCAAGTGCAACTGCGATAGATTGGGCAATCGTATCGGCATTGGTGTTTAAGATTTGTCCTTCCTTATCAGAAGTGAGAGGAGCTAATACCGGACTTAGTTCAGCATCCAATAATTTTTGAATAGTAGTATGTTGAACAGCAACGATATCTCCTACTAGACCAAAGTCAATAGGATTTGGCTCACGTTTTTTAGATAAGATGATTTGTCCGTCCATTCCACCA
Source organism: Bacteroidota bacterium (assembly GCA_046047395.1). GTDB lineage: Bacteria > Bacteroidota > Bacteroidia > Cytophagales > Spirosomataceae > CAZVFE01. Next base: position 5,358 of record JBJOIA010000177.1, read on the forward strand.
AGGCCAATGGCATTGGTACCTAGGGCTTGTAATTGGGAAACGATATTTTTGTTTACCAGTCCGCCATAGACCATGGTTACAATTTTGAGCATTTCTGGATCTGTAACTCTTCTTCCGTCGATCATTACTGCTTCAATGCCCATTTGAGAAGCAAATTTGGTTGCAATTTTACCTCCTCCATGTACCAAAATTTTCTTTTCTGGGAGAGCGGAGAAATCCTTTAAAAACTGTTGAAGTTTATTGGAGTCATCAATTACATTTCCTCCAATTTTGACAATATTTAAAGGTATTTTTTGACTCATTTTAAAATAAATAAGGGCTTTCAGATTTTAACTGAGTTAGGAGCATTTGTTTTAGTACGACTTGTGCTGCCCATAATCTATTTCCGGCCTGTTGAATGACGATGGATTGATCTGAATTTAATACGGCATCTTCTACTACTACATTTCTTCTTACGGGAAGGCAATGCATGAATTTAGCATTATTGGTGAGAGCCATTTTTGATTGAGTAATTTGCCAATCTTTTTTTACGTCTAGGATTTTTCCATATTCTTTAAAGGAGGACCAATTTTTGGCATAAATAAAGTC
>JBJOIA010000178.1:0-8785 GCA_046047395.1 Bacteroidota bacterium
AACTCTAAAGGGATACAAGATACTTAAATCCAATAATAAATTAGATTTAGGGATAATTGGCTATGATAATCATTTTTTTCATGAATTAATGGAGCCTTCTATTACTTGTATATCTCAACCTTTTTTAAAAATCGCAGAAAAAATAGTAGAAAAATTATTATTTCAAATTGACCATAAAAAAGCCTTAATTGAGACAAACATTGTACCAATAAGTTTAATAATTGGGGAATCAACAATAAAGAAAAAAAAATAATTTTATTTTAATTTTGAATCAATAAATTCCCATTCTTTAACATGGGGATGATGATGTTCTTTTTTTACAATTTCATTCATCATTTGAATAATTTCTGGATGTTCATTTACAATATTATTGACTTCCTTACTATCTTCCTTTAAATCATAAAGTTCCCATGGAGCATTCGGATTTTTCTTCATATTCATATTCACCCCTTTCCAATCTCCTATTCTAACAGCAATTTGTCCACCATTTTCAGGATATTCAAAATAGAAGAAATCATGTTTTTCTTGAAGATTAGGTTTATTTAATAAAGTTGGTAAAAGTGAAACTCCATCGGTATTCAATACCTTTTTTCCTGTTAAATCAGACAAAGTAGCCATCATATCATATTGAATAGAGGGATGATCTGTTTTTTGATTCGGCAATATCATTCCTGGCCATCGAGCTATTAAAGGAACACGAATTCCTCCTTCATAAACTTCCATTTTTAATCCTTTTAAACCTGCAACTGAATTAAAAAATTTTGTATCTACCCCTGCAGAAAAGGTTGCGCCATTATCACTCGAAAAAAAGATAATTGTATTTTCATCTAATCCTAATTCTTTTATTCGATCTAAAATAATTCCAACCTGTTCATCCAAAATACTAATCATTGCTGCATAGGTTGCCCTTGGATATTTAGCCGGAGAATACTCCTTTTCACCATAATATGGTTTATCATCAAATAGAGAGGCATATTGAGAAACATATTTTTTGGGTGCTTGAAGTGCTAAATGCGGTATTGTATAAGGCATATACAAGAAAAATGATGAATCTTTATTCGATTCAATAAAATTCAAAGCCTTTTCGGTCATTTTTAAAGGGGCATAATCTTTTCCAATGAAACGATCAAAATCCTGATCCGTAGCAGTGATTGAATCTATTTTTTGATGAACCATGAAAAATTCATTTCTCAAACTATCCCAATGATCATTTTCCCATAAATGGGTGGGATAATAATTATGTGCTTGTTTTTGATCTAAATAACCATAATAATAGTCAAAACCATGATTCAAGGGGCTACCTGTTGTACCTACTACCCCCATTCCCCACTTTCCTGTCATTCCTGTCGCATACCCCCTTTCTTTCAGCATTTTTGCAATTGTATAAGCCCCTTCAAATAAGGGCATTTGTCCCCCTTCTGTTTCATCTGTAAATCCTCCTAATTCATAATTTCCACGGATATAGGAATGGCCTGGATGTTTTCCTGTCATCAGCATACATCGAGAGGGTGCACAGACAGGCGCACTACTATAATGTTGGGTAAATCGAATACCTTCCTGTGCCATTCGGTCTAAATTAGGGGTTTTAATCTTGGTTTGCCCGTAAGAACCTAATTCTCCATATCCCAAATCATCTGCGTATATATAAATAATATTGGGTTTTGATGTTTGAGAATAGGAAGTACAAAAGATAAAAAAAGAAAGAAATAAGGTTATAAATATTTTCATGTTAATCTCCTAAATACATTTAATAATTTAAATAAAAAATAGTAAATTTAAAATAAAAATATAGAAAAATGGCTAGGCCAACCACAACAGAATTCAATCCCTTTTTTGAAGGATACATTCAAAAAACTACTGGAAAAAATTTATCAGAATTACGAATTAATCACCATTCTACTCTTATAAATTTTTGGGAAACCGTCCCTGTGGATAAAATTAATAACTCTTATGCCGAGGGTAAATGGACTATTAAGCAAATATTACAACATATTATCGATACCGAGCGTATCATGACTTACCGTGCATTATCCATAGCGAGAGGAGAAAAAAACGCTCTATTACCTTTTGAAGAAGATGAATACGTAGCCAATTCTTCGATCGACCACCGAGAATGGACAGACATGATTAAAGAATGGAAAAACCTCCGTACATGCACTTATGAATTTTTTAAATCTTTAACCGAAGAAGATTATACCAAAATAGGAATGGTAGGAAAAAATTCCATTTCCGTAAATGCTATCTTATTTATTCTTTTTGGACATCCTTTACACCATATTGAAATTATTCAAAACCGTTACCTATAAAATTATGAATCGAAGATTATTCTTAGAAAAAACTACCATTGCTGGCTTATCCTTAACAAGCCTAAATTCATGTAAATCTGGTTCCTTATTTGAAAATATTGGAATCAATCTATTCTCGTTGCCAAAAGTATTGGAGGCTAATTTTGAACGAGGAATAGAAATGCTCTCCAAAATGGGTTACAAAGAAATAGAAATGTATGGTCCCTATTCATTTAGTGATGAAAAAGCTAAGAAAAGATGGGATTCTTTAGAACCATTGGTGGGTTTTAATGGAAGTGGTTTTTTCAATAAAAATACGAATGAGATACTTTCAATTATGAATTCTTTCGGTTTAAAAGTCCCCTCTTTACATACTGATTTAGATACTCTTTCTAATGGCATGGGAAAATTGGCTGAAGCAGCAAATATTTTAGGATCTAGTTATTTAGTATTACCTGCTATTCCAGATGAAGAAAGACAAAACCTGGATGCCTATAAAAGAATTGCAGAAAGATTCAATAAAATTGGAGAAGATGCGAAAAATAATGGATTAAAATTTGCCTATCATAATCATGGTTATGGTCTTTCAGTAATGGAAGGTAAAATTCCTATTCATCTAATTTTGGACGAAACAGATAAAAATCTTGTATTTTTTGAAATGGATTTATTTTGGACAACTGCTGGAAGAATGGATCCAATTGAATTGTTGAAAAATAATTCAGGAAGATACCATTTAATGCATGTAAAAGATATGAAAAAATTAGTTCATTTTTCTGGTGATGGAGGAACAGCAAACCAATGGACAGAATTATGGGGAGAAATGACCACGGCAGGTGATGGGGTATTAGATTTACCTAATATCCTAAAAGTTGCAAAAGAAAATGGTCTAAAACATTGCATAGTGGAACAAGATATTGTGGAAGAACCAGAAATTGCTCTTCAAAGGAGCATAAATTATTTATCTTCTCTAAAATAAATTGCCATAATTTCTTTTAAAGCATCTTTGGGAACTAAGGCAGTATCAGAAATCCCTGATACAACCCTGGTATCATCATGGTCAATTTTATTTAAATTTCTCCAAGATGAGACTCGCTTTTTTGTAATATAAACTGAAAAATTCCGGTGAATGGTTCCTGGACGCTCGCCAATCAAATGAATAATTGTTTTGGACTTTTCATTTTCATTTATTTTTGAAAAAATTTGTTCTCCAATACGATATCCAGCTCTTACTCGTCCATTTTTGATACAAATTATGGAAGGATTAAAAGATATTTTCTCCTTTAAAAATTCCACCTTTAATAAATCAATTAATTCATTAGCATGCCCCTGATCTGAAATAGACTTCATATTTAAACCATCTGAAATGATTAATTGAACATCAAAATTGGGTTGAATTTTTTCTATCCTAGCCTTTGATTCTTCCGACAATCCCTCCCCACTCATTGGATGATAGACATAATCCTTTCTATCAATAGATTGAGTATTTACCAAAATTACTGGCCCCAAGGATTTGAACCAATTAATATCAAATTCCTGCCATAAACAATATTTTGCATCTTTGTAAGCCTCTATCATAGTTTTTTCTAACCGAGGATTTAAATCAGAAGAAGTTTTTCCAAAACCAAAGGCAATGGGTACCCCCCTCTCCTCCACTCGTTGGATGATCTCCTTGGCCTCCTTTATGATTAAATCCTCTAAACGATCATCTTTTTTAAGTCGACGATAAGCTAAATAAACCATTTCAGGTTTTGAAAAATTCAAATCATGATTACCAAATTCATCAAAAATGCCTAATTGTTGATAAAATTTCATCATCGACTGATTAACCTTAAAACCAAAACGTTCCCTCACTTTTAAATGATCAGAAAAAGAGGTAGTTAAATAACTCAACATTGGATCATTATTGGTTGGAAGAGCCATCATATAGGCCGGATTTGCTGGCATAATTTCATTGATACACCAATTTAAATCCTCCAAACTTACATCCATGTGTAAGGTGGTACAAATATCCAAGCCAATACATAAACCATGTAATTTTCCCATGACTAAATCTTCCAAACAACAACGAACTAATTGTTCCTTTGTTCTAAAAACCTCTGGACCAATAAAACCTGCTACGTCATTGACAAAATACCATAATCGAGGCTGAGAGAATGCCTTCAAGGCTCTTAAAAATCCGTATTTTCTGGATTCATGAATTAATAAATCCACACCTTCCCCATGTCCGTTGGTTTCATCCGCACCTTGTCCAGTTTACGCATAAATCCCAAATGGCCCTTTTCTTAATTTGGCATAAGTTTGCATTTTTTCAATAGTCAAATCGAAAGTTTTATTTGCATTCACAGTTCCTGCTAAACTTTGAAACCAAAGCTTGGTGGTGTCAGGATATTTTTCTTCAATTTCAGCTTGAATATCAATATGAGAAAGAACACAATAAGGAAGAATATCCTGAATTTGAAAGGTATCAACGATATCCTTCAAACAATTTTCAATTTTTCTAATATTTTCGGGTTGGGAGTCGACTGGATTTGTTCCAATTACCACATCACCTACACCATAAGAAAAGGCAGATAATACTTGCATAAAAATATCTTCTGTATTGTCTGTGGGCGAGTTTGGCTGAATTCGCGCCCCAAAATAACCTTTTGAGCCAATATTAGAATTAGGAAGCGGATTAAAAATCTTTGAGGATAATACGATCAATTCTTCATTCGAGCAGATTTTAACCAAAAAAGCTATTTGATCATCTGTCAGGGTATTAGCTAAAAATTCCAAATCATCTTGGGTGGAAATTAAATAATCTTTCAATTCTTTAAAGGAAATTTTATTCAAAGGAAGGTTGGAAGATAATATTGAATTATTAAACCTGGAAAGATCATCCTCGTGAATGGGATTTTCCTTTACAAAAGATAATTGGGTATTTTCAATCAATGTCCGGGCAATATTTCTTTGTTCATCCGATTTAGCCGCTAATCCCAAAATTTCATCCCCTTCTTTAAAATGATTGGCATTACCAGCGATAGAACGATAAAGGTTCAATTTATCTCCACCTATTCTATTTAGATAGTTGGGGATGTCCTCTCCTATTAAGGAAGGAACCAGATTTAAGAAAAAAGGTGGAGAACATAAATTAAAGGTTGGATTCAATAAGGCAGAATAAGTAAATAATCCTGCCTGCTGAATAAATCTTCGTCTTTCCATTTAATAATGGATTTAGTGGTTAAAATTTCGTGGAGTCGGAGGGATTCGAACCCTCGTCCAAACTTAGAAATCAATTGCTTTCTACACGTTTATTTGCTCTTAATTTTCGATTAAGGGCAGGTTAGCAAAAAACCAAACCCATAACTTATTCCTTGAATACTAGTGATTAATTAAGGAATTCATAATCACCGACTCTGCATGTCGACGTCCAAATGTCCCACTCGGCAGAGTTTGGAGAGGGTTGAACGATGGCTATAGATTAATCTCTAGATTAAGCAGCCATGGCATACGAAGTATTGCCAGTTATAATTTGAAGGTTTTTTATACAGGAAATGCCTACAACTCCCGACGTGCTTACAATCAACCGCTTAAGCTGTCAAAACCGGTCGACCCCAATATTGGACTACAAAATTAATCAATTTTTGTTAATCCTGAAGATAAGGCAATATTTTTTCCATTAAAAGAATAATTCCCCTTAATGCCTTCAGGCAAACGAATTTCTCCCTTTAAACCTTGTCCTACCCTTTTTAATTTTACTTTTATTTCACCCTTCGGATGGGGCATATTCGCATCAATTTCGGTTAATTCTCCCAAAGCCGGATGGATACTCACCTCCGAAAAGCCCGGTTTAGAAGGCATAATACCAGCTATCGTGGCAAAGAAATCATAATTCGGACTAGAACTCCAAGCATGGCAATCCGAACGGGTTGGGTCCGGCTTTTCCGCAAAAGTAGTTAATCCCATTTCCAGCATTTCTCTCCAAGGTTTTAATTCTGAATAATACGAATCGGCCATGCCCACTTTATTTAAAGCCCTAGTAAGATAAAAACGATAATAAAAAGTTGCCTGAGATAAACTGGTATCTGAAATAACATTTTGCATAACCTTCTTAGCAATATCCCCTGGAATAATCCCTGCCAAAACAGACATAATTGAGGCATGTTGACTATAAGTATCCATTTTTGGTGTTTTGGCCATCACTCCTTTTTCAGTATTAAAAAAATGAGAAAGTGTTCCCATTCCCAATCTTTATGATAATGAGGCATATTTTTTTGATTGCGCTTCTTCCCCATAATAGTTCATTAATTCAGATGCTTGCTTTAAGGTATAGACCAATTGGGCGGTAATCACGGCCGAATTTCCATCATTAGCTCCATCGGGGGTTCCTCCAGGAAATTGATCATTCCAATCCACAAAATTCCACCAATCCATTGCTCCCAACATATCCATTTCCTCATCAATTTTCGACTCATACCAATCCAAAACGCCCATAATTGGTACTTTAAATTGTCTTAAAAAAGTATCATCTTTTCTGTGCATCCAATAATCATGAATCATAGAAATCCAATAAAGTGAAAATGGTGGTATGGTTTGGAATCTGCTAGATGGATACCGTCCTTGAGTCAAGCCATTAGGCGATCTTGAATGATAAAAATCTAAAATAGCTTTTCGCATTAAACGATCATCCCCAGTCACATATAATGAAATTAAAGCCTGGATCCTGGTATCTCCTTCGTATTGCAATTGTTCATAATAAGGACAATCATAATAAGTTTCTCCGGCACAAAGTTGGGCAGTCCTCCATCCTACTTGCCAAATTTTTTCTAAACTAGCATCATTCGAACTAAAATTCGCTTTTACTTCAAAAGGATAACCAGTGGCTGTCCCATGAAAATCATTGATTTCAAGTACTGAATCTTGGGTTTCAATTTCAATTTCTAAATAACGATAGGTTCTGATCCATAAAGGCCTAAAATGTCTGGAATCTCCCCCATCAGCATGAAAGATATCAAAATTTCCTATTAGCTCTTTTCCTTCAATTTCATTCCTATTACCTTTTGCTCTAACATCTCCTGGTTTATTTAAAGCCTCAGCATAAGATAATTTTATCGAAGCTCCCTTTCCTTTAGAAATAAACAATTCAGGATAAGCAACCGTATTAAATCCTTGATCAATTAAAAATTTTACTTTTTTATTGGCAGGAATAACTAAACTTGATTTTCCGCTTAAAAAATCCCCCTTTAATTCCATTCCTTCTACCCTCCTAATTTCACTCATTCTCTGTTCCTTTTCAAACATGAGCGGAATATTACGAGGCTTTAAGGTCCATAAATTATCACTTCCGTATCCATCTGCGGATGCATTACCAGTATAAACAGCCTTTTTCCAATTTGAATCATCATAATCAGTTTGTTCCCATCCCCATGGATAAAGTTTTGCATCGACTTCATCACCAGGCCCAATGACCATATAAGACCTCAACTTTCTCCCATTATCAATCGAACAGGGCTGATAGGCCTTATTTTCGATTGATTTCCAAGTTGAATTGGTATTGATCAATTTCTCTACCTCAGAATTTCCTTGAACCAATAAACCCGTTTTATTGGTAATTTGAGCTACTGGCGCCAAATCACTCATATTCCAAACCATGGCTGCAAGGCTATTTTTACCCTCATGTAAATATTCAGAAATGTCTATCGTTTCATAATACCAATTATAAAGATCTCCTCTGGCTGGTCCGTATGCCACAGGAATTCCATTTACAAATAATCGATAACGATTATCTGCAGTAATATTGACTATAAATTCCTTGGGTTTTTCAGCAAGTTCAAAAGTCTTTCGAAAATGATATACCCCATAATCTTTGCTATTACTCTCCGGATTTGCAATCCACTGTGCCGACCATCGTCCTTTTAATAATTCAGGATTAGGGGCTAATTGAGAAAATACAATAAAAGGGAAGAGTAATAGAAAGAGTATTTTTTTCATCGTTAAAACTTAATAAATTTCGCTAAAATACCAATGGCCGCCCATTCAACAAGGCAATCCAATAAATGAATGTTTAAATCGAATAATGGATACCACATATGGCTTGTATAAATTCCATTGATGAAAACAATTAGTCCGGTCACTAAGGAAACAATTAAGTTTTGACTAAGACTTCTATTGGGAATCATTTTAAGAATCATTGAAAATAAGAATATTAGTACGATGTTCGTCAATAATCCCCGAATAATATTCATGTTCATATTGGTATCGTAGGATTCATAATAAAAGATTCTAGCCCAAGGTTTACCTTGAACAGATTTCTCATATTCTGCTGCTTCCTCCATATCGGTGATAACATGATCAGGCTGAGGTAATAGGTAGGCCCCATCTTTGCCAATGTTTTCTTCTAAAAATTGTATAACTTTCTCCTGATTTGGAGCCATTGCAACTGAATCTTTATGAAGATTCGCTGCCATAAACGAGACGAACTGCCATATCCAAAGGATAAGTCCTCCCAATACTGAAAACAA
>JBJOIA010000179.1:0-8987 GCA_046047395.1 Bacteroidota bacterium
CGGCTCCAATCCCCAACCTTGAACCATTAAACCCCAAAAACTATCTCTCTCTCCAAAATTAATCGGGCCATCCATACCCTTCATTCCCTTATCCTTTAGCCATTCCTTAGCTGCATCCATCAAAGCAAAAGCAACTTCTTTTTGCTCTATTGATTCAAAAAAACCCATCCCTCCAACCGGATGCTCCCCTGGCTTTAATTTCTTGTTCTCATAAAATGCAGCGACCCTTCCTATAACCTCACCCTCAGAATTTTCCATTATCCACCGGATAGCCTCACCATTCTTGAAATGCTTATTTTTTTTAGGGTTAAATACCGATTCAATATCATTGTCTAAAGGACGGATCCATGCATTATCATCTGCATATAAACCTACAGGAAATTCTAAAAACTTCTTGATTAAAGACTTATTCGTACCTACTTCCTTTAAAAACATGTAATCCATTTTGAATCACAAAGATACTACTAAATTTTTAAAGAAGTTTTGAGAATCATTAGATAATACCCAAATCATTTTCTGTTTTAAAAAGAATAAATTAATTTTAAGCCTATTTTTAATTCATCAATTATAAATTTCCTATGGGTTCTTTAAAATTATATAATTCCTTATCTAGAGATAAAGAAATCTTTCAACCCATAAATGCTCCTTTTGTAGGTTTATACGTTTGTGGGCCAACAGTTTATAATTATGTACATTTAGGAAATGTAAGAACCTTTACCTCTTTCGATATTTTATTTAGATACCTAAAACACCTTGGGTATCAAGTAAGATATGTTAGGAATATCACAGATGTTGGTCATTTAACCGATGATAACGATGATGGAGAAGATAAAATTGGCAAAATGGCAAAATTAGAAAAAATTGAGCCAATGGAAATTGTTAATCGGTATACCCAAGATTTTCATCAGGTACTTTCTACCTTCAATATCCTCCCGCCAAGCATTGAACCAACTGCTACAGGTCATATTATCGAACAAATTGAGGCTGCAAAAACCCTAATTGAAAAAGGCTTAGCCTATGAGTCCAACGGTTCTGTTTATTTTAATATACAAAAATTCAATGAAAATGGAGGAGATTATGGGAAATTATCAGGCAGAATTTTAGATGAATTACTTACCGAAACAAGGGAATTAGATGGAATAGGGGAAAAAAAGAGCCCACTTGATTTCGCCCTTTGGAAAAAAGCCTCTCCTGAACATATTATGAGATGGAATTCACCTTGGGGACCTGGTTTCCCAGGCTGGCATCTTGAATGTACTTGCATGTCCAATAAATATCTTGGCAATAAATTTGATATCCATGGAGGAGGAATGGATCTTAAATTCCCTCATCATGAATGTGAAATCGCCCAAGCTAAAGGAGCCTTCGGTGAAAGTCCAGCAAATATTTGGATGCATACAAATATGCTTACAGTAAACGGACAAAAAATGAGTAAATCACTTGGAAATTCATTCTTACCAGGTGAACTCTTTACCGGGAATCATCCCTTATTAGACCAAGCTTATAGTCCCATGTCTGTAAGATTCTTTATGCTTCAATCACATTATAGAAGTACTTTAGATTTTTCAAATGATGCTTTAAAAGCATCACAAAAAGGGTATAAAAGACTTTCTAATGGAATTAAAATTTTAAAAAATATCCACATCCCAGAAAATTTAGAAATTTCTTTAGAAGAAAAACATATTCAAGAGATTGAAAAAGCAATAGATGGAGCTTATGAAGGAATGAACGATGACCTTAATACCGCTGTAGCTATTTCCCATCTATTTACCTTATTAAAAAAAATAAACCAATTACATACCAAACAATTGAAGATTGAAAATATTGGGATTGACATCTTTGAAAAACTAAAATCAACCTATTTTAGTTTCTATCATGATATACTCGGGCTTAAAGAAGAAATTCCTGGAAATTGGGAACCTCTTTCAGAACAATTATTAATTTTCTACAAAGAATATAAAGAAAACAAAGACTATTCCAAAGTAGACGAAATCCGAGCAAGTTTCAAAAAAATGGGAATTCTAATTAAGGACATGAAGGATTCAATAGATTGGGGATTTGAAGAATAAAACTATGCTAAGAAATTTAACTCCTACGGTAAAACAATTAATAATAATCAATGTGTTAGTATTCTTACTAACAAGCTTTTCCCCTTATTTGGAAAACTTCATAACATTACATTATTATGAATCACCAAATTTTAACCCAATACAATTAATCTCCTATCTCTTCATTCATGCAAATTTCATGCATTTGTTTTCAAATATGTTTGGGTTATTCATGTTTGGAAATTTATTAGAAAGAATATGGGGCCCAAAAAGATTCCTAATTTATTATTTCGTTTGTGGAATAGGAGCCGGTATACTTTATATGGCTATTCAACATTTTGTAGACTTTGAACCAATTAGAAGAGCTACAAGACTAGTACTAGAAGACCCTACAGCAGGAAATATCCGGGATTACTGGAGCGAATACGGAATGTTTAGAGTAAACTTGTCTGAAGTAAATGCAGAATTAATCAAACAAAATTATACGGAATACATTGGGAGTTTTGTTTTAGGTGGCGCCTCAGGGTCCATTTTCGGAATATTAATGGCCTTTGGGTATTTATTCCCAAATTCTGAAATCTTCCTTTTCTTAATTCCAATCCCAATAAAAGCAAAATGGTTTGTAACCTTTTATGGCCTTTACGAGTTATGGTCAGGTATGGAGCAGGCTCCAGGAGATAATGTAGCTCATTTTGCGCACATTGGAGGAATGATATTTGGAATTTTATTGTTGAAAATCTGGAATACAAGACGAAATAATTTCTATTAATATGAATAAATATTTGCAAGAACTTAGAATAATTCTTTATGGATACAATCAAGGTATCAATAAAATTATTCTTGCTAATGTTTGCATCTTCTTGCTCCTTTCCATTTTTAAAGTTATCACAACTCTATCATCAAGCACAGGAATCTTTAATGAAATTTTTACATGGCTTGCCCTACCTTCCAATCCCAAGGAATTTATATTTAAACCATGGACAATCGTCACGTATTTTTTCGTCCATATTGACCTTTTTCATATTCTTTTTAATATGCTTTTCCTTTATTGGTTTGGAACATTATTGAAAGATTTTATCGGAGAAAAATCAATTATTCAAACTTATTTTTTAGGGGCTCTCTCGGCAGGTATAATCTATTTAATTATCATGAATAATGTTGGATTTTTCGTTCAAAGGGGACAAGGCTTATTAAATGGCGCGTCAGGAGGAATTTACGCAATTGTAGTGGGACTTGCCACTATCAAGCCTTATTATAAAATTAGATTATTATTTTTTGGCATGGTGCCCATAATTTTCATTGCAGCTTTTTATGTTATTTGGTCATTCATTGAAACTACGGGGAACAATGCAGGCGGAAATATAGCTCATCTTGGAGGTGCACTTTATGGTTTATTTTTCGGATTAAAATTTAAAAATAAAATTTCTCTTCCCAGAAAGGAAAAAGTATTTTCGATTTTTCAAAATGAGGATAAATATTCAAATTTAAATAGAAAAAAAAATCTAGAAGATCCTATTGATGATTCTGAAATAGATGATATTCTGGATAAAATATCAAAATCTGGCTATGATAGTCTAACAAAATTTGAGAAAAAAAGACTCTTTAAAGCAAGTCAAAAAAACGAATAAGTTCAAACATTTTTCGATTTAAAATGTTTATCTTTGGTAGTATTCAGTTATAAATTAGAGTTGATTTCATATGCAATTTACCCCTGGTCCACTTCTAGGAAAAATAAATCACCCAGATGATTTAAAAAAATTAGATAGAAATCAACTAAGCCTACTTTGCCAAGAACTTAGACAATTTATCATTGATAATGTTTCTGCAAATGGTGGTCATTTCGGTGCCTCTTTAGGTGTCACCGAATTAACAGTTGCCCTTCATTATGTTTTCAATACCCCTTCAGATCAACTTGTTTGGGACGTCGGTCATCAGGCTTATGGACATAAAATCCTAACAGGCAGAATGCATAATTTTCATACTAATAGATTATTAGGTGGAATAAGTGGATTCCCAAAAAGATCTGAAAGCGAATTTGATACCTTTGGCGTAGGACACTCATCTACCTCAATATCCGCAGCCCTTGGTATGGCAGTGGCATCAAATCTTAAAGGTGATACAGAAAAACAACATATTGCCGTAATTGGAGATGGATCTATGACGGCAGGAATGGCCTTCGAAGCCATGAACCATGCTGGTGATATTCCCAATAATATGATTATCATTTTAAATGATAATTGCATGGCTATTGACCCCAATGTTGGTGCCCTAAAGGAATATTTAACGGATATAAGAACATCCAAAACCTATAACAAAGTAAAAGATGATATATGGAACCTGCTTGGAAAAATGTCCAAGTTTGGAAAATCTGCTCAAGACATTGTTTCCAAAATGGAAAATTCTCTTAAAGCAGGATTATTCGGAAAAAGTAATCTCTTTGAATCCTTTAATTTAAGATATTTTGGCCCAATAGACGGACATGATGTTGAACATTTGGTGACTGTATTGAATGATCTTAAAACGATTCCAGGACCTAAAATCCTTCATTGTATAACTACTAAAGGGAAAGGATATTCTTTAGCAGAAAAAGACCAAACCCTTTGGCATGCACCGGGAAAATTTGATAAAATTACTGGAGAAATTCATAAAAAAGTATTCGACAATCCTCAACCACCAAAATATCAGGAAGTATTTGGAAATACAATCCTAGAATTAGCTGAAAAAAATGAAAAAATAATTGGTATCACCCCAGCAATGCCCTCAGGCTCCTCTCTTAATATTATGATGAGAGAAATGCCCAATAGAGCATTCGACGTTGGTATCGCTGAACAACATGCCGTTACTTTCTCTGCTGGTTTAGCAACTCAGGGAATGACAGTTTTTTGTAATATCTATTCCTCCTTCATGCAAAGAGGATATGACCAAGTCGTTCATGATGTTTGTATCCAAAAACTACCCGTCATTTTCTGCCTAGATAGAGCTGGTTTAGCAGGAGCTGATGGACCTACCCACCACGGAAATTATGATTTGGCTTATATGAGATGCATCCCAAACATGATGATATTCGCTCCAAGAAATGAAGAAGAGCTTAGAAATATCATGTTTACTGTTTCTCAAGATAAATTCAAGGAATATCAATCTGCTATCACCATACGATACCCAAGAGGTCAAGGCGTTATGCCTGCTTGGAGAAATCAATTTCAAGAAATTGAAATCGGTAAAGGCTTAGAATTAATGAAAGGAGAAAAAGTTGCCGTATTAACTGTCGGACATATAGGAAATGAAGCAATTTTAGCCTGTGAAAAAGCAAAATCCGAAGGATTAAATCCCGGGCTTTATGATATGCGTTTCGTAAAACCTATTGATGAACAACTTTTAGAAAAAATATTTAAAAATTATTCTACCATAATTACAGTGGAAGACGGAACAATCAAAGGAGGTTTCGGTTCTGCCGTAGCTGAATATATGGTCGACAATCAAATTACTGATAAAAAAATAATCCGTTTAGGAATTCCAGATGACATTATTGAACATGGCGAACAACCTGAACTTTATAAGTTATGTGGGATAGATTCTGACTCTATTCTAAATAAAATTCAATTGGCTTTTGAAAAAAAAATTATTAAAAAAAGTACATTTACAATAAAATTATATAATTAATCAGATATTTTAATTACCTTTGCACGATTTTTTACACTCTTCATTATTAGGAAAATACAAATTTATTAAATGCAAAGCATCCGAAATATTGCTATTATCGCTCACGTAGACCATGGTAAAACTACTTTAGTTGATAAAATCATTCACGCCTCAAAAATTTTTAGAGACAATCAAGAATTCGAAGATTTAATTCTCGATAATAACGATCTTGAAAGAGAAAGAGGAATTACAATCGTTTCAAAAAACGTATCTGTAAAATATAATGATGTAAAAATTAATATTATAGATACTCCTGGTCACGCAGATTTTGGAGGTGAAGTAGAACGTGTTCTTAGAATGGCAGATGGGGTTTTACTCCTTGTTGATGCATTCGAAGGTCCAATGCCTCAAACTCGTTTCGTTTTATCTAAAGCAATTTCACTTGGTCTAAAACCTATAGTTGTAGTAAATAAAGTAGACAAAGAAAATTGTAGACCAGACGAAGTACATGAGCAAGTATTCGATTTAATGTTCAATCTTGAAGCGACTGAAGAACAATTAGACTTCCCTTGTTTATATGGTTCATCTAAACAAGGATGGATGAGCGAAGATTGGAAACAACCAACAGATAACATCATTCCTTTATTGGATGCTATTATCAAACATATTCCAGAAGCTCCAGCCAATCAAGGAACTCCACAATTACAAATTACCTCTCTAGATTATTCTAGCTTCGTTGGTAGAATTGCAATTGGAAGATTAAATAGAGGAGAGCTTAAAGAAAACCAACCAATTGCCCTTTGTAAAGCAGATGGCTCAATTAAAAAAGGAAGAATTAAGGAAATTCAATTATTTGAAGGTTTGGGTAGAATTAAAGTTCCCATGGTTTCTGCAGGAGATATTTGTGCAATTACCGGTATAGAAGATTTCGAAATTGGTGATACAATTGCTGATGCTGAAAATCCTGAAGCATTACCTAGAATTGCAATTGATGAGCCTACCATGAATATGCTCTTCACCATAAATAATTCACCATTCTTCGGCAAAGAAGGTAAATTCGTAACCTCAAGACACCTAAGAGATAGACTTTTTAAAGAAACAGAAAAAAATCTAGCATTAAAGGTCCAAACTACAGATAGCGAAGATAGATTTTTAGTATTCGGAAGAGGTATCCTTCACTTATCAGTTTTAATTGAAACAATGAGAAGAGAGGGCTATGAATTACAAGTAGGTCAGCCTCAAGTAATTTATAAGGAAGATGAAAACGGACAAAAATTAGAACCAATAGAATCTCTTGTAGTAGATGTTCCTGATGAGTTTTCAGGAAAAGTAATTGATTTAGCCACTCAAGGCAAAGGCGAATTACAAACAATGGAGCCAAAAGGAGATTTACAACATTTAGAATTCATAATACCTTCTAGAGGACTAATTGGTTTAAGAACAAAAATCATTACAGCCACTCAAGGTGAAGCAATTATTGCTCATAGATTTATCGGATATGAACCTTTCAAAGGAAATATTTCTGGTAGAACAAATGGATCATTAATTTCAATGAATAATGGTGTTGCTACCCCTTATTCTATTGATAAATTACAAGATAGAGGAGTATTCTTCATCGATCCAGGAGAGGAAGTGTATGGTGGAATGGTAGTAGGTGAACATAATCGTCAAAATGACATTGAAGTAAATCTTCAAAATGCCAAAAAATTGACAAACATGCGTGCCTCAGGTTCTGATGATAATGTAAGAATTGCTCCGAAATTAAATTTCTCATTGGAAGAATGTATGGAATTTATCCAAAAAGATGAATACCTAGAAGTAACTCCAAAATCTCTAAGAATGAGAAAAATTTATTTGGATGCTAACGAAAGAAAAAGATACGAAATGAAAAATAATTAATTCCTAAAACGAATTAATGTATCTTGAATAAAATAGTAAGATAGTTGATCCTTAAATCGGTAGTCTAACCATTGTTCACTCGGACAATCACTACCTTGAATCGTAAAGATTCCTGTTTGATGAACAATATCTAAATGAATAATCGAAGACCTGTAAGTTTGAATCATACTTACAGGTTTTTTGTTTATCCGCCATATGCGAATTATAAAAAAAGATGAAATGAAAACCATGATTATTAATTTTAATAAAACTAAATCCTGATTTTTTCTTCTTTTGAACCAATAAAAAAAAACAAATACTAAACAATAATATAAAAATACCTCCCAAAGATTAAGACCTAACCAATCCAAACCTTTTCCAAATAAATCATTAGCCCAATAAAAAATTCGATGCAAAAAATGAATTTCAAAAGAAATAATTGATCGTAAAATCGGAAAGTAAATAAAATAGGAAATACCTAAATAAATATAAGTCGATATCAATACAAAGGATGAACCAATTGCTACGATTGGATTCAAAACAAAATATAAAATTAAATTTGGTAACTTATGAAAATAAAGAATTATGATGGGAAGGGTAAAAACCTGTGCAGCGATACCAATAAGGCTGATTTCAATAATAAATCGAAAAATTCTAATATGAATACCTCTAACAGGTTCTTTTACTTTTCCAATTTCTAATAATTGAAAAAACAATATACCAGCAACTGCCAAAAAAGAAAGTATAAAACCTAATTCTCCTAATTGTTTGGAATCATGCCATAAAATCATGAAAGCAGAAAAAATAATATATGAAAGGCTTGATATGGTTTAAAAAATAACCTCGCAAATAAAATTGTTGAAAACATAAAACTTGCTCTCAATATAGGAGCTGCCCCACCTACCATAATCCCATAAAAAACTAAAATTCCTATGATAATTAGCCAAAATAAAAATCTGAAAATATTCCCCCATTTTTTGAAGGGAGAAAATATTAAACTCAATACAGAAAATAAAATGCCTACATGTAAGCCTGATACAGATAAAAAATGAGATGCCCCCGCATTTTGATATAAAGCCTTAATTCCTTGATCTAATTCTGACTTATCGGAAAAAACAATCGTTTTTAATACGGCACGATCCTGCTTATTTTGCACAGAATCTAAACTCCCCAATAATTTATTCTTAAAAGAACTCAATAAACTGGATGGTGGCTTAGAAATTAATCGAAAACTTGAATTTGTAAAAAGCACCCTATTCAATCTTTGAAAATACTTCATTTCAAACAAAGTCCCCTTTTTCAAACCCCTTAAAGAATCTCCCATTATTTGAATATTCCCCTTTCCCATTTGCCATTCTTTTCCATAAACCCCAATAATCTCAGCCCTAGATAAATATTGATTGTTACTCTGGAATACATCCT
>JBJOIA010000180.1:0-9384 GCA_046047395.1 Bacteroidota bacterium
TTTTAATCCAAGAATTAATTGATCTTCCTCAAGAATTAGGACTTTTTTATGTTCGTTTTCCGAATAAAGAAAAAGGGAAAATATTAGGAATAACTTTAAAAAAATTTCTGACTATTCAAGGTGATGGAATTAATACAATTGAGGAATTATTAAAACTGGAACCTCGTTTTGAAATTCAAATTCCAAAACTAATGAATCAAATTGATTTAAAGGAAATTCTGAAAAATGGAGAAGAAAGATGTTTGGTTCCTTTTGGTAATCATAATCGGGGTACTCAATTTTTGGATGGTTCACACCTAATTTCCCCAAAACTTAATAATACCTTTGATAACTTACTAAGAAAAATTGAGGGTTTTTATTTTGGAAGATTGGATATTCGATTTAATACTTTTGAGCAATTAGAAAGAGGTGAAAATTTTAAAATTATTGAATTAAATGGAGCAAAAAGTGAACCAACTCATATTTATGATCCTTCCTATTCTTTTCTTCGTGGACAAAAGGAAATATTTCGTTATCAAATTATTATGACAAAGATTATTCGAATAACTAAATCTTTATCTATTTTTAATAAAACAATTTGAACATATGAAAAGATTTCAGCCTAAGATTGGTTTAGAATTGGTAATTCCATTGGCAGTGATACTTTTTGGAACCCTAGCTTTATTAGTTTATCCTCAACCAATTTGGCCAGGAATTCTGATTATTCTTTTGGTTTCAAGCTTTATCATCTATTTATTTTCGAATACGTATTATTTAATTGATCAAAATAATTTGATAATTCATTCTGGTTTTTTATTTCATATAGTAATTCCTATTAAAGAAATTAGAAAAATTGAGCCAACTATTAGTCCACTATCTTCTCCAGCCTTATCTCTAACAGGAAGATTAGAGATACACTATGGCAAATGGGATTCTATTATTATTGCCCCTAAAGAAAAACAAGAATTTTTGAATGAAATAAATAGAATAAAATTATTATTATGAAAATAAACCCTTATATCCACTTTCCTGGAAATGCTGAAGAAGCATTTAATTTTTATCAATTAGCATTAGGTGGAGAAATAATTGAATTAATGCGATTTAAAGATATGGGACCTAACCCCAATATTCAAGAACATGAATTGAATAAAATTGCGCATATTGCTTTAAATATAGGTCCTGATCAAGTTTTAATGGGTTCTGATGTACCTAAATTTATGGGGGATTTTAATTTGAAGGAAAATAGGTCAAAAATCACTGTTTCAACTAATTCGAAAGATGAGTCCGATAGAATCTATGAAATATTAAGTAATAAGGGTGAAATCGAAATGCCTATCGGAGATAGTCCATGGGGTTCTTATTTTGCCATGTTTCGAGACCAATTCGGAATTGAGTGGATGATTGAATTTCGCTACCAATAAAATTTGATTATTATTTGAATTTGAAGATAATGAAGGGAAATTAATCCAAAAAAAAGACGAAACAATATTTATAGCTTAAATAAGAATCGGAGCAGGAATAGCTTATACTCAGCAAATATTCCACTCCGATTAAAATAATCTAGAATTCTAATATTCTAAAAAGGCAAATCATCTTCTTCCCCATTTTGTTCTAATTTAGGGAAATCAAAACCACCTGTTTGTTCGTTTAAGTTTACATCTGCAGGAATATTTGCAGAACCTCCATCCATTTGCTCCAATTTATAAGCACGAATTTCTGTATACCAACGATCATTATATTCCCTAGACTCTACGTTGAAAGATAATTTTATCATCTCCCCTTCCTTTACTGGTGATAATTCTTGTACCTTGTCTCCCCACATCGACATACAAAGTTTTTTAGGATATTGATCTTGTGTTTCGATAATAAATTCCTGTTTAATCCAGTTGTTGCCATTTCTTGATACTCCCGTTACTTCTGGTAATTTTTTCAATAATCTTCCACTTATTTCTAATGCCATTGATATTAAATTCTATTTTTATGATTAATAAATTTATATTCAAATTTAAAAAAAAATGACTAATTTTGAAATTGATATTTTGCTTTAATTCTTAAATATTAAATCATATATCATTAATTTTTTTTTAAATAAACTGTAAATCATGTTGAAGATGAAGCCTTACAGTGTTATTCTCTATTATAATTATACTCCTATTCCCAATCCGGAGGAGTATCGAGAAAAACACCACCTTTTTTGTATTAAAAATAACCTATTAGGACGTATTATCGTAGCTGAGGAAGGCTTAAATGGAACCGTTTCCGGCACAAAAGAAGATTGTCAGAAATACATGGACTGGTTAAATTCGGATCCAATATTTTCTGGAACAGATTTTGATTTTAAGGTGGAAGAACATGAAACTCATGCTTTTAATAAACTTCATGTTCGCGTAAAAAATGAGATTGTTCATTCTGATTTACCTGTAAATCCTAGGATTCGAACAGGTGTGCATTTAAAACCCAAAGAGTTTAAGCAAATGCTAAAGAATGATCCAGATGTGGTTTTGGTAGATATGCGTTCTAATTATGAACATTCTTTGGGGAAATTTAAAGGTGCTCATACTTTCGACATGGAAAATTTAAGAGATCTTCCAAATCATGTGCATGAAATAGACCATTTAAAAGATAAAAAAGTAATCACCTATTGTACGGGTGGAATAAAATGTGAGAAAGCCTCTGCTTACCTATTAGAAAAAGGTTTTAAAAATGTTTACCAATTACATGGGGGAATAATAAAATATGGATTAGAAGAGGGAGGTGAAGATTTTGATGGCTCTTGCTATGTTTTTGATAATAGAGTCCATACCATGGTAAATTCTTGCAATCCCGAGGTACTTTCTAAATGTTATGTTTGCTCAGAGCCCTCCGATCATATGGTTAATTGCGCAAATCCTGAGTGCAATGAGCATTTACCAATTTGTCCTACCTGTTTAAAAGAAATGGAAGGAGCATGCTCCCAAGAATGTAAAGACCACCCTAGAAAGCGTCCTTACAACGAAAAAGGTTATTATTCTAAGGCCTCTGTTGGATATTCTCCTGAATTAGGATTTAAATCCTTTGCTAGAAATGAAAAAATTGAAAATAAAAAATTGTCAGATTTATAAATCCCATTTTTTTAATTTCTCTAAAAAGGTATAATCCGTTAAATCAAATTTTACCGGTACTATCGAGATATAATTATGTTCTATGGCTTCTAAGTCTGTATCTTGTCCTTTTTCAAAATTGACGAGTTCACCATCCATCCAAAAATAAGGTTGGTTATAGGGATCTTTTCTTTCTTCAAAAAATTCTCGATATAATCCGCGAGCTTGTTTAGTGATTTTTATTCCTTGAATAGGCTCGTCTTTTTTTCCTGGAATATTAACATTTAAGGTTGTTCCTACAGGGAAATCATTTTTTAATACATTAAGGGTAATATTTTTTATATGATCCCTACAATGTGAAAAATCCGCATCAAAATGATAATCACATAATGAAAATCCAATGGCTGGAATGGATTCTGTTGCGGCTTCAATTGCAGCAGACATAGTACCCGAATAAAGTATTGAAATTGCCGTATTCGCTCCATGGTTAATTCCCGAAACAACTAAATCAATTTTTCGTCCTTTTAATAAATAATGTTTTCCAAATTTTACACAATCAGCGGGTGTTCCAGAACATTTATAGGCAGGAACATCTTCGCCAAATTCCATGGATTTATTAATCCTTAGAGGAAAACCCAAGGTAATTGCATGTCCCATTCCAGATTGAGGGGTATCAGGAGCAACTACCCAAACCTCTCCTATTTCCTTCATTATATTGACTAGTTCCTTGATTCCTTTAGAAAAAATTGAATCATCATTTGCCACTAAAATTAATGGTTTCATATATTTTAAAATATTTAATTTATCTATCAAATTTAATTAAATTTATTCACTCAAATATTAAAAAATGGAAAAATACCTGAATCCTGATGATTATTTATTGGCACAAACTCAGCAAGTTCGTGATATTCTAAATGATTTAAGAGAATTAATCCTATCTCTTTCTGACGAACTGGAGGAAGGTATGTCTTATGGATTAATCGCTTATAAATTGAAAAAAAAACCATTGGTCTATATCGGAGCAATGAAAAATCATATAGGGTTCTATCCCACAAACTCTGGTGTTAATCAATTTGAAAATGAATTAAAAGCACTAAAGCTGAAATATTCTAAAGGAGCAATCCAATTTCCCATGAAGGCAAAAATTCCTATGGATTTAGTGGAAAATATTACTTTATTTAGAATTAAAGAAATTTTGTCGAAATAATGCCATTTCTTCGAAATTGGGAATAATAAGAAAAGCTGAAAGTAGAGGTGTTTTTGAAAATTGGTCAATTTGAATAAATAGTTTAATTTTGAAAAATGAAGCAAAAACTTATTCTTTTTTCACTCATTTTGGGTTTGATAATTTCTGGGTCAAAGTTTTATGCTTATTATGTTTCAAATTCAATTACCATTTTAACAGATGCACTTGAATCCTTAATCAATGTTGTAGCCTCAGCATTCGCCCTTTATTCAGTTTATTTATCTGCTCAACCAAAAGACTTTAATCATCCTTATGGCCATGGAAAAATAGAATTTTTTTCTTCTGGTTTGGAAGGCGTTTTGATAATTTTGGCTGGTTTATTTTTAATAGGACATGCTGCAGTTCATTTGGTGAATCCAATAGAAATTGGGAATATCAATATCGGAATTTATGTGGCAATTATTTCTGGATTATTGAATGCTTTATTGGGATATTTATTGGTTTATGAAGGAAATAAAACAAATTCTCCTGCGTTAAATGCAGAAGGTCAACATTTAAAATTGGATGCATTAAATGGTTTGTTTATTTTAATCTCCTTAGGATTTACCTATTTCTTTAAATTTTCATGGATAGACCCCATCGCCTCTATCCTTCTTTCACTTTTAATGTTATTTCAAGGGTTTAAACTTATAAAATCTTCCTCAGGAGCTTTAATGGATGAAAGAGATGAAGAAACGTATGAAAAACTAATCGACTACATAACAAATAATCAAAAAAATACTTGGATAGATCTCCATAATTTAAGAATTCAACAATATGGTGGGGATTTTCATATAGATTGTCATCTTACCCTTCCACGTTATTGGAATTTAAATCAAGTTCATGAGGAAATTCATGAATTTGAGGAAATAATCAATTCCTTATATAATTCTGAAATTGAAATATTTATTCATGCTGATCCATGTTTAGACAATTGTTGTTCACATTGTAATATTCAGGACTGTCCTATTCGTAAGGCTCCTTTCACCAAAAAAATTGAATGGAATAAAGTAAATTTAGGCCTTAATCAAAAACATTTTTTGGAGGAACTTTGAGCCGGCAGCCGCGCTGTACGAACTACGAGTTACGAATTACGAGTTACGAGTTACGAACTACGAGTTACGTACTACGAGGTACGAGTTACGAACTACGAATTACGAATTCTTCCCTCTTCACTCTTCACTATTTAAGCGTCATTCCTCCATCAAGTCCGATAATTTGACCAGTAATCCATGAATTCTCTGGAGATAATAAAAAGGATGCCATTCTTCCCAAATCATCAGGTTCACCAATTCTTCCTAATGGATGACGTTTATTGGATGCCTCTAATTTTTCTGGACTAGAAACTAAATTTCCTGCTAAAGGCGTATTGGTTAAGGAAGGGGCAATTGCATTAACACGGATTTTTGAAGAGGCAAATTCTGCAGCTAAAGATCGTGTTAATCCTTCTATTCCCCCTTTTGCAGCTGCTATGGAAGCATGAAAACTCATTCCTGTTTGTACTGCTACTGTACTGAATAGAACAATTGAGCTGTTCCCAGATTTTTTTAATAAGGGTAAATAGGCTTGAATCACCTTTACTGCCCCTAATACATTTATTTTATAATCATTTAAAAAATCCTCTGGAGAAAAACGATTGAAGGGCTTTAAATTAATCGTACCCGGACAATACGCAATTCCATCTAAGTTCTCTATGCCGAATAATGGAACAGAATCTTCGGTTGAAGCATCCCACTCTTTGTACTCATCAAAATTGCTATCTGGTGCAGTTCTTGAAATACTATAAACTGAATATCCTTTCTCTTTTAATTCTTTTGAAATTGATGCACCTATTCCATGGCTTCCCCCAACTACTAAAAATTTTTTCATTCTTATTAAATAATTGATTTTAAAAACTCTTCCCTAGTGGATTTATTTTCAAATTTTCCACCATAAAAAGAAGTAATCGTTGTGGAAGAATCATCTTTTATACCTCTAGACGAAACACAAAGGTGTTTGGCGTCCATAAAAACCGCTACATCTTCCGTATCCAATACATTTTGCAAATACTTACCTACCTGAATAGTAAGTCTTTCCTGAATTTGTGGTCTTTTTGCAAAATATTGTACGATTCTATTTAATTTAGAAAGTCCAATAACTTTTCCAGAATTGAAATAAGCAATATGTGCTTTACCAAAAATCGGAACAAAATGATGCTCACAGTTTGAATAAAAATTGATATTTTTTTCAATTAGCATTTGATCATATTCGAATTTGTTTTCAAATAAAGTAATGCTAGGTTCATTTTGAGGATTTAGACCCGAAAATAATTCCTTAATATACATTTTAGCCACTCTTTTTGGTGTTCCTTTTAAAGAATCGTCCTCAAGGTCTAAGCCCATTGTTTCCATTATTTGTCTAAAATGCCATTCAATTTTTTCGATTTTTTCTTCATCGGATAGATCAAAGGCATCCTCTCTTAATGGAGTGTCCATACTTCCAAAATGTGCATCTCCCATTTCTTCAATAGATAAAAGGAAATCATTTTTGTCAAGCTGGGTATTCAACGTAATTTTTTTCTGTTTCATAAAGTTTTATTTTTACGGCCTTAGGCGCTAATCTTTTTGCAATTTTATCATATATTACTACTGCAATATTCTCTGCTGTAGGTATAATATTTTCAAATTCACTTACATCTAAATTAAGATTTTTATGGTCAAATCTATCCAATACTTCTTCTTTTATAATAGATGAAAGAATTTTCAAATCAATCATGTATCCTGTGTCTGGGTCAATCTCTCCTGTAACCTTAACTTCTAGGACGTAATTATGGCCATGAAAATTGGGATTATTGCAAAGACCAAAAACCTCTTGGTTTTTTTCATCGCTCCAATTCTTGTTGTATAACCGATGGGCGGAGCTGAATCGTTCTTTTCTGAAAACACTGATTGTTTTATTAATCACAATAATTTAATTTTCAATATATTACTTATTTAAACACAAAATTACCTTAATTGTTCAATTTTAATTGAAAATAATCTTTAAAATTTTGATTATATTAATTTTATACGAATATTTAAGAATAAAATCTATTTAAATGAAACGAAGAAAATTTATTCAAAACGGCCTAGGGGCTGTAGGTTCATCCATCGTTTTACCAAACATTATTTCTAGTAAATATAAGTCAAATGACTCAAGAGTTAGATTAGGGTTTTTGGGTGTAGGATTGCGTGGAAGAAATCATTTATATACCTCTATGTACCGCGATGATGTAGATATAGTTGCTATTTGTGATGTAGATCTGAAAGCAATTGAATCTGCCCAAAAAATGATTCGTGAAAAAGGTAGAAAAGAGGCATATGTATATAATAAGGGGGAGCATGATTTTGAAAACTTGGTAAAAAGGGATGATATAGATGCGGTAATTATTGCTACTCCTTGGGAATGGCATGTTCCGATGGCCGTTGCAGCAATGAAACAAGGAAAATATGCGGGTGTAGAAGTTTCAGCTACCGTAACATTACAGGAATCCTGGGATTTAGTCGATACCTTTGAAAAAACAGGTTCTCATTGCATGATTCTAGAAAATGTTTGTTATAGAAGAGATGTTCTTGCTGTATTAAACATGGTTCGTCAAGGTATGTTTGGAACTTTGAATCATGTTCAATGCGGTTATCAGCATGATTTAAGAGAAGTTAAATTCAATGATGGAATTCATGCTTATGGTCATGGGGTTGAATTTGGAGAAAAAGGATTTTCTGAGGCTAAATGGAGAACACAACATTCAGTGGACCGTAATGGTGATTTATATCCAACTCATGGTTTGGGTCCGGTAGCAGAAATGTTAAATATAAATAATGGAAATCAATTTTTATATTTAACCTCCATGGCTACCCAAAGTATGGGGCTACATAATTATATTGTTAAAAAAGGTGGCGAGAATCATCCTAATGCGAAGGTCAATTTTAAATTAGGAGATATTGTTACAACTCTTATAAAATGTGCAAATGGAGAAACAATCATGATTTCCCATGATACCAACGGACCAAGACCTTATTCCTTAGGCTTTCGTGTACAGGGTAGCAATGGTATTTGGATGGATGATAATGATTCAAT
The DNA here is from genome assembly GCA_046047395.1 of Bacteroidota bacterium. GTDB lineage: Bacteria > Bacteroidota > Bacteroidia > Cytophagales > Spirosomataceae > CAZVFE01. The sequence continues at coordinate 8,380 of JBJOIA010000180.1, forward strand.
CTATTTAGAGGATATTTCACCAAAACCTCATGTTTGGGAGAAATTTGATAGTTATCAAGAAAAATATGACCATCCTCTTTGGAAAAATCATGCCAAAGATGCCGAAGAAGCAGGACATGGAGGTATTGATTATTTTGTAATTAAAGAATTTATTGATTCGGTAAAAAATAAAATAGCCCCTCCTATTGATGTATATGATGCCGCAGCATGGTCTGCAATTTCACCTTTATCTGAAGAGTCCATTGCTAATGGCTCAAAACCTGTAGAAATTCCAGATTTCACTAGAGGGAAATGGAAAACTCGTCAACCAAAATTTGCACTTTAATTTATTAATTTTAAATTCCATGAACCAGAAAAACACCAACCTTCCTTTGATAATTATCGGGATTTTATTCTTTGTATTCGGATTTGTCACTTGGGTAAATTCAGTTTTAATTGCTTTTTTCAAAAAGGCTTTTGATCTAAATAATTTTCAATCTCTTTTGGTTACTTTTGCCTTTTTTATCTCTTATTTTGTAATGGCTATTCCCTCTTCGTGGGTAATAAAACGAACAGGTTATAAAAATGGGATGGCCCTTGGATTAGTTGCAATGGCAATAGGAACGATACTTTTTGTTCCAGCTGCGCAATCTGAGGATTATCAATTATTTTTAATAGGCCTATTTATTATCGGTGCTGGTTTGGCTTTACTTCAAACTGCTTCAAATCCATATGTTACCATACTTGGTCCCATAGAATCAGCAGCTAAAAGAATTTCTATTATGGGGATTTGTAATAAATTAGCTGGTATTATATCCCAATTTATATTTGGGGGATTATTGCTCTCCTCTGCAGCCACAGATGCAGTTGATTTAAATATTGTTGTAACTCCTTATTTAATTATTACAGGAGTAATATTAGCTTTAGTTGCATTTGTATACTTTTCTGGCTTACCTAATATTGAAATCAAAGAAGAAAAAACAGAATTCGATATTAGTACATCTCGTGCTTCTGTTTTTGAATATC
>JBJOIA010000181.1:0-2617 GCA_046047395.1 Bacteroidota bacterium
AGGTGAATTAATTTTTCAATATAACTTTTACCATTAATTTTTAATGATAATATTACAATAGAGGAAAAATGGTTATTAATTGTTACCAATAATTGATTTTGACTTTTAACAACTTGAGCACCAATAGGAATTAGGTTCAAATCAAATAATTTAATTTCAAAATTTTCAATTTCTTCAGAAAATTCCACTGTAAAATTATTAATAAATGGATTTGGATAAATTTTATATACTTTTTCTGAAAAATTAATATTCCGAAAAATAAAATAAGGAGGTTGTTCAAACCCATAAAAATGATTTGAATTGAAATTTGAATTAATTGCCAAGGGAAGTCCTAAGGTTTGTCCCCCGGCAGTTGAACGGATTTGATGGGCAGACGAAATGATAGAAAAACCTTTATCCTGCCCAAATACTTTATTTGAACAAATAAAACTTAAAGCAAAAATGCTAAAAATCCATTTTGGCATAAATTATCAGATAAATTTCTTTCTACTAATATATTTATATAAATTTAATAGAATAAAATGAAATTTGCCTACATAGCCCTATTTTTGGTTTCTTTTCAAATAAATGCACAAAGCATTGGCTTTGACACTGGTTTTTCATTTGCATCGTATTATTATAAAAATTCCTCAGGTTCTAATATCGATCAATTCATTCCCAAAATTGGTTCAACAATTGGGATTTCTAGGTATTACCCCTTGCCTTTAATAAATAGTCAAATAAAATATGGATTGAGATATCAAGAAATGAACGGAAATGGGAATAAAGGTTTTTTAGATATCAATTATAAAGCATCTTTCGCTTCATTAAATACAAGTATTGAATATACTTTAACAAAAAAATATTTTTCATATAATTGTATAAATAAATTTTCAATTAATCCTGTTGTCTTTCTTGGATTAGAATTAGGCCATTTAATAACTGGAAAACAAAGGATGTTGAGCAAAGTTTATGATTTAAGAAAGGAAAAAGAATTTAATAATTTTATTGTTGGACCCATTCTTGGAACAGGTTTACGATTAGATAAACAAAAAAATAGTATTTTTACCCTTGATTTAGCATTAACAGATTTTATAAATTTATATAAAAAAGGAGAGCAACTTAATTTTAGGAGATATTATTTTACCCTAGGATTTCAAAAAAAATTATGAAATATTTATTGTCATTCTTATTTATTTCAATTGGTTTCTTTTCTTTAGGACAAGGTATTGCCTATCAGGCAATGATTTTAGATCCCGACAATCAAATACCAGGAAGAAATAGTGAACTCTTCCCATACGGGAACAAAGAAATTTGTCTTGAATTTTCAATTATAAATGAATCGGAAATAATTGAATATAGAGAAACCCAAAATACAAAGACTTCAGATTATGGGAGAGTTGATTTAATTATTGGGGAAGGTCAAAGTTCAGATAATTTTTCGTCCATATTATGGGATGGGAAAGATAAAAAAATTGTTACTAAAATTAATTATCAGGGAGAATGTAATCTTTTTGAGGTTTTTTCAGAAAGTAAATTTACTTATGTTCCTTATGCCTACTACTCATTAAAATCCAATAGTTCAATTGAGGCTGGAACGGGAGTAAGTATTAGTCCATCTCAAGTCATTTCAATTGGCCAAGCTGTTGGAACTTCGGATAATGTTCAATTTAATTCTATTTCGGGAAATCTTACCGGAAATGTCACTGGGAATGTTACGGGAGATGTAACCGGAAATCTTACTGGAGATGTCACCGGAAATGTTTCTGGAACTGCCACAAATGTAACTGGAACAGTTGCTATTGCCAATGGAGGAACGGGGGCAACAAATATTGCAGATGCAAGAACGAATCTAGGAGCCAATACGGTTGGATCGAATATTTTTACACTAACCAATCCAAATGCAGAATCATTTTTAAAAATCAAGGCCGATAATAGCATTGAAACCTTGGATGCAGCGAATTTTAGATCGGCACTCGGGTTGGATAATTTAACCCTCAATATTCCAGATGCAAGTGCAAGCTCTAGAGGGGCATTAACTGCTGCAGATTGGACTAGCTTCAATAGTAAACAAAATCAATTAACAGCAGGAACTGGAATAAGTTTATCAGGAAATATCCTTTCAATTGGGCAAGCTGTTGGTACTACAGATAATGTTCAATTTAATTCTATAACTGGAAATCTTACTGGAGATGTTACTGGAGATGTTACTGGTAACGTGACAGGAACTGCCACAAATGTAACAGGAACAGTTGCAATTGCTAATGGAGGAACGGGGGCAACAAATATTGCGGATGCAAGAACGAATTTAGGAGCCAATACAGTTGGATCGAATATTTTTACACTAACCAATCCGAATGCAGAATCATTTTTAAAAATCAAAGCCGATAATAGCATTGAAACCTTGGATGCAGCGAATTTTAGATCGGCCATTGGCGCAGGAACAAGTTCAACAAGTGGTACAGTAACCTCTGTGGGACTAAATACTGGAACTACAGGAACTGATATCAATATAACAGGAGGTCCAATTACTAGTTCAGGAAATTTAACCCTGAATATTCCGGATGCAAGTGCAAGCACTAGAGGGGCATTAACTGCTGCAGATTGGACTAGCTTCAATAGTAAACAAAATCAATTA
>JBJOIA010000182.1:0-8471 GCA_046047395.1 Bacteroidota bacterium
AAACCAGTATATTTTGATTGAACAACTGCCTTAGAATTTAAATTTAATAAATCCCCATCTCTAAATATTTTTAAACTTTGAGCTGTTAATACCTCAAAACCCGTTTTTTTAGTTTTTAACCAAACAAATGACTCATTATTTTCACCGAAAGATTTTATTGGATCCCAAAATTTTTCATCATAATTAGAGTCTCTATTTTTAATATCCCCATCTAAATATGCTTCAATTTCCAGTTTTCCTGAGAAGTTTAAAGCTTTGATAGAATATTTTAAAGCTCCTGATTCATCCCAAACGATATTATTTAATCGAGTACTTTTTATTTCAATTTGTTTTCCACCCGGTAATTCTACAACCATATTACGATTGAGTAAACCGTGTTGCATATCCAATTCCCGATAGAAATTTATAACTGACAATTGATTTATATCTATCTCAATATTATCAATTTTAATATTTAAACCAATCCAATTGGTTGCATTTAATACTTTTGCAAAATATTCAGGATATCCGTTTTTCCACCAACCCACACGTGTTTTATCAGGGTAATAAACACCAGCAATATAATTTCCTTGCAAACTTTTTCCAGTAAATTTTTCTTCGAAATTTCCCCTTTGACCCATTCTTCCATTTCCTAAAGAAAAGATAGATTCAGTTATTTCATTGAATTCTGGATGAAAACCCTCTTCCACAATTTTCCAATTATGGTGACTTAAGTATTCCTTCATATTTTAACCTGATATTTGAATAATCTACAAAAATAAGATAGTTTTATTTAAAGCGAACAGAGTGCTAAACTGTTTCTGTAATTTTTTTAAGTTTGATTTCCAAAAAGCTTTGAAAACAAAGGTCGGCATTTGTTAGTATATGACTCTCTCCTATTCCTATTGCCAACATTCCTGCTAATTTGGCAGCCTCTATTCCAGCTAAAGCATCTTCAAAGACAATGCATTCATTTGGATGTAAATTCAATAATTCGGCTCCTTTTAAAAAAACCTCCGGATTTGGTTTTGATTTTGTAACAATATTTCCATCAACAATTTCATCAAATAAACCTATCAGTCCGGTTTTCTCTAAAATTATTCTTGAATTTTTACTTGCCGAACCAAGTGAAATTTTAAATCCCTCTTTCTTTGCTTCTTTTATGAAGTCCTCTGCACCAGGTAATACTTCGGAAGGATTCATATTAGAAATAAGTTCTAAGTAATTTTCATTTTTTTCTATCAACCAATTATTAAATTGATCTTCGGTATAATTATTAAAATTTGCCCAACCAAGTATTCTTTCTAAGGATTCTTTTCGAGATATACCCTTTAAATTTTCATTTTGTTCATGACTTAATTCATATCCAAAATTTTTTCCCAAATTTTTCCAAGCCTCAAAATGATAAATTGCTGTGTCTACCAAAACCCCATCCAAATCGAATATCAATCCCTTATACCCCATATTTTAAATTTTATTGAAAATAAAAATGCTTTATTTAATTAATTTTTCACAAAAATATTATTTTTACACTTATCTAAAAAATATATTTTACTGTCCTAGACTGTTTTGAATAAAAGATGAAAAAATCTTTAATTATTTTTATTTTACTTTTAATATCTATTCTGCCTATGTCGCCTAAAGCTGCAAGCTCTGAATTACCTTCTGAAAAATTTATTGTTTATCAAATGATGTTTCATCTTTGGGGAAATACTAATGAAAACGTTGTAAAAAATGGATCTTTAGCTGAAAATGGCGTCACAAAATTTTCAGATGTTTCAACAAAGGCTTTGAAGGTATTAAAACAAAGGGGTATTAGTCATCTTTATATGACTGGAATCATCGAGCATGCCACAATGGAAGATTTGACGGAGATAGGTATACCTTTAGATAATCCATCTGTAATTAAAGGGAGATGTGGTTCGCCTTTTGCTATTAAAGATTATTACGATGTAAATCCATTTTTTGCAAATAATCCATCAAAAAGAATGGAGGAATTTCAAGCAATGGTAAAAAGAATCCACAAAGCGGGTTTAAAATTAATCATTGATTTTGTGCCTAATCACTTAGCACGTTTTTATTATTCAGACATGACTCCTGTTGGAATTTCAAAATTTGGTGATTCGGATAATACTTTAAAAAATTTCGATCCGAATAATAATTTCTATTATTTAAACGGTGAATCCTTTCAAATTCCTGAGGGGGTAAATCCTCCAGTAAAACCAATTAAACCCTATACAGAGTTTCCGGCTAAGGTTTCTGGCAATAATGTTTTCTCTTCAAAACCATCCATTAATGATTGGTATGAAACAGTAAAATTAAATTATGGATTAGAATTTCCTGGTGAAATAAATCATTTTAATCCTCGTCCAAAAACTTGGGATGATATGTTAAATGTTTTAAATTATTGGACCAATTTAGGAATAGATGGATTTCGCTGTGATATGGCAGAAATGGTACCTGTAGAATTCTGGGAATATGCCATTTCTAAAGTAAAGGAAAAGAAGAATGATTTGATTTTTATTGCTGAAATCTATCAACCCCAAAAGTATCATTCCTATATTAATCAAGGTGGATTTGATTATTTATATGATAAAGTAGGCTTATATGATGCTGTGAGAAGATTAATGGAAAATAAGCCTGAATCTACTACGGAAGATATAACTAAAGTTTGGCAACAAGAATCAGGTGATTTTTCTGAAAAAATGCTTCGATTCCTTGAAAATCATGATGAACAAAGAATAAATACACCTTCCTTCGCCGGAAATAATATTTGGTCAACGATCCCAGGTATGGTAATTACTGCCAGTTTGCATAATGGGCCATTTATGTTGTATTTTGGACAAGAATTTGGTGAGAAGGCAAATGAAATAGAAGGCTTTAATGAGGCGGATGATAGAACAACCATGTTTGATTTTTATCGAGTAGACTCACACCAAAGGTGGTTAAATTCGGGAAGTTTTAATGACCAAAGGCTGAATATTGAAGAAAAAGAACTAGAATCATTTTATTTAGACTTGATGAAATGGGTAAATCAGGATGAAGTTATTCGTAATGGTAAATTTTTTGACCTTCAATATGCCCAAAATAATACGTACAACCATAAAAAAATATATTCTTATCTTCGGTTTACTGCCAATAAGGCCTATTTAATCATTGTGAATTTTAATGCAATAAATTCAGAAGAATTCACGATTCAAATTCCAGATTTAGCAAAAGAAATGATGCAAAATAAATCGGAAAGGTTGAAATTGATAAAGACATTTTTGCCTCCAAATTCAAAGAAGCCTATCATTTTAAATCATAATATTACTATTCCTTCTAATTCTTCCTTAGTTTTAGAACTAAATTAAAGACTATGAAATTAAATAAACCTAATTTAAGCCTTGGACAAATATTCAATATGTCTATTGGATTTTTGGGAATTCAATTTGGATTTGCCTTGCAAAATGGAAATGCTTCTCGCATCCTTCAAACCTTTGGTGCTGAAGTGGAACATTTATCTTGGTTTTGGTTGGCAGCTCCCCTAACAGGTATGATTATCCAACCAATTATCGGATTTTATTCAGATAGAACATGGAATAAATTGGGAAGAAGAAAACCTTTTTTCCTTTCAGGAGCAATAGTAGCTTCCTTGGCTCTATTTTTATTTCCTCATGCAGGAAGTTTAGCGGCCTTTTTACCACCTGTATTTATTGGAGCGGGAATTTTAATGTTAATGGATGCTTCCTTTAATGTATCGATGGAGCCATTTAGAGCTTTAGTTGCAGATAATCTTCCTGAAGAACAAAATACACTAGGTTTTTCTGTTCAAACTTTTTTAATTGGAATTGGAGCAGTTGTAGGTTCTTGGCTACCGTATATTTTTGCCAATTACCTCGGTATCGAATCAGAGGCTTCTCCAGGTAATATTCCAGATAATGTGATATTTTCATTTTATTTCGGTGGAATAATATTTCTCTCTGCAATAATTTGGACTATCCTAACTACAAAAGAATATTCTCCAGAGGAATTAAAGAATATGGGGCATATTGAAGATGAAAAAGAAAAGAATGCAACTTTATCATCCGTATTTCAATATATTATTGACATGCCCAATACCATGAAACAATTGGGTTTAGTACAGTTTTTTTCTTGGTTTGCTTTGTTTTCAATGTGGGTTTATTCAACCCCTGCAATTGCCCATCATGTATATGGATTGCCTTTATCTGATACTTCCTCGGCTAAATACAATGAGGCTGCCAATTGGGTAGGTTTATTATTTGGAATTTATAATGGAGTATCAGCAGTTTATGCGATGTTCTTACCTAAAATTGCTAAGTTTCTTGGAAATAAAGGAACCCATGCTTTCTCTTTGTCATTAGGAGGGCTTGGTTTAATTTCTATTTTCATTATAAAAGATCCTAATTTATTAGTCTTTTCCATGATTGGAGTTGGAATGGCTTGGGCAAGTATATTAGCAATGCCATATGCTTTATTAGCTGGATCTATCCCTGTTCAAAAAATGGGTGTATATATGGGAATATTCAATTTTTTCATCACTATTCCTCAAATAATAAATGGAATATTTGGTGGACCAATTGTGAAATATATTTTTGGAGGAAACCCAATATACAGTATATTAATGGCAGGTATTTTATTTATTTTTGGGGCAATTTCTGTTTTAAAAATAAAAAACTCCTAAATTCTATAATTTTATTTTAAACTATGAAAAATTTGAGATCTCAACAATGGTTTGGAAAAACCGGGAAAGATGGTTTTATATACAGAGCTTGGATGAAAAACCAAGGTATTCCTGATGATTATTTTCAAGGAAAACCTGTTATTGGTATTTGTAATACTTGGTCTGAACTTACCCCTTGTAATGCCCATTTTCGTGATTTAGCTGAATTTGTAAAAAAAGGTATTATTGAAGCTGGTGGATTTCCTGTGGAATTTCCGGTTATGTCTCTAGGGGAAACCTTAATTAAACCTACGGCAATGTTGTATCGTAATTTAGCTTCTATGGATGTAGAAGAATCGATACGTGCAAATCCTATTGATGGAGTAGTTTTGATGTGTGGATGTGATAAAACAACCCCTTCCCTAGTAATGGGTGCAGCCTCAGTTGATTTACCCTCAATCGTTATTTCAGGTGGACCAATGATGAAAGGAAAATTTAAAGGGAAGCATATCGGTACTTCTGATGTTTGGCGTTTTGCTGAGGATTATAAATTAGGAAAACTAACTCAAGAAGAATTTATTGAAGCTGAAGCTTGTATGGCTAGAACTCCTGGACATTGTGCAGTAATGGGAACTGCATCAACCATGGCAACGATGGTAGAAGCCCTAGGTTTATCACTTCCACAAAATGCTGCCATCCCTGCTGCAGATGTTAGAAGAAAAGTAATGGCTCAAAATACAGGTAGAAGGATTGTTGAAATGGTTAGGGAAGATCAAAAAATCTCTGATGTATTAACAAGGGAAGCTTTTGAAAATGCTATAAGAGTAAATGCAGCAACTGGCGGTTCTACGAATTTTGTGATCCATTTATTAGCAATAGCAGGAAGGTTAGGCGTGGAATTGGATTTAACCGATTTTGATAAATATTCAAAAGATATTCCTCTTTTAGCGAATATTCAACCTTCTGGGGATCATTTTATGGAAGATTTATATTATGCAGGAGGCTTGCCTGCAGTAATGAATCAAATGAAGGAATATCTTCACACTTCAATAAAAACAGTTTCAGGTAAAACCGTTTTAGAATGTATTAATAATTCTCCGATTTATGATTCAGAAATAATTTCTACAATGAAAGATGCCTTTAAACCAGAATCTGGAATAGCCGTTTTAAAAGGTAATTTAGCACCAAATGGTGCTGTTTTAAAACCTTCTGCAGCATCTCCTAACCTGTTTAAACATAGAGGTAAAGCAGTAGTATTTGAAAATATAGAAGATTATCATGCCCGTATTGATTTGCCAGAACTTGATATTGATGAAAATTCCGTCATGGTATTAAAAAATGTGGGCCCTAAAGGTTATCCAGGAATGGCAGAGGTTGGAAATATGGGGATTCCTAAAAAGTTATTAGCCAAAGGCGTAAAAGATATGGTTCGGATTTCTGATGGGAGAATGAGTGGGACGGGTTTCGGGACAGTTTTATTACATGTTTCTCCTGAAGCGGCTGCTGGTGGACCATTAAATTGGATTCAGAATGGAGATTATATTTCCATTGATGTAGATAATCGTTCGATTAATTGGGAGGTTTCTGAGGAGGAATTAAAACAAAGAAAAGAAAACAAGCCTTTAATAAATGATTTTATCAAAAGAGGTTATGTAAGTTTATATGTAAATAATGTTCAACAGGCAGATAAAGGAGCTGATTTTGACTTCTTGGTTGGGGGATCTGGCTCAGTTGTCACTAGAGATTCACATTGATGAAAAAATTTGTTGTTACAGGTTCTGCAGTAGGTATTGGATTTCAAATAGCCATTGATTTACTAAAACAAGGGTATTTTGTAATATTAAATGATATTGATGAAAATGCTTTAAGTTTATCTATTCAATCTATTGAAAATAAAGGGTTTACAAATTACTCTTACCTCGTGGGTGACTCCTCAACTCAGGAATTTAGATTGAATTTGTTCAATTTAATTGATGATTCCCCCGGTGATTACTATGGTCTTATTGCTAATGCTGGAATTACAACATTTGGATCATTTTGGGATTACCAACCAGATTCCATGAATAAAATTTTGGAAACGAATATTAAAGGTACATTTTTCCTCATTCAACAATCTGCAAATTATTTTAGATCAAATAAAATTAAAGGTTCAATTGTGGTAATTACCTCAGTGACAGGTCATCAAGCCCATCCTGATTTAGCCGTATATGGAATGACTAAAGCCGCCTTGTCTCAGTTAGTCAAAAATTTAGTAATAGACCTTTCGCCATATCAAATACGAATAAATGCGGTTTCGCCTGGTGCTACTATCACAGAAAGGACAACAGAAGATAAAAATTATCAAGAAATTTGGACGAATATTACCCCTTTAAAAAAGCCTGCAAGGGTTGAGGATATTTCTAATGCTGTAAATTTCTTTTTATCTGAAAAATCCACTCATATAACAGGTCAAACCTTAATTGTGGATGGAGGTTGGACTTCCATATCCCCTCCACCCAACTCTTAAAATTTTCTTTATAGATTATTTTCCAAATCTTCTACCAATCGTAATTCCTGATCTCGGAAATACTGGGGAATAATTATCATAATTACTTCCAAAATTTCTACCTAAACCTCCAAAAATCTGGCATACAATGCCATTTTTTGCTAATAGTTTATATCCAATTGCAACCCCAACTCCAAGCCCATTATATCTATCCACTAAAGATGTATTTTGGTAAGAGGAATAATAATCATAATAATAATTTCTTTCGGCGATGGAAGAAAATCCCGAATTTGCTTCAATAAAAAATCCATTATTGATTTTTTTCCCAAAATAAATTCTATAAAAACCCAATAGGAAGGAAGAATTGTAATAATCTTTTGAAATACCTAAATTTCCTGCAATTCCATAGGATGAATTTTCATTCAATAATCTTTCATAATTCAATTCAATTGAACCCCATAAAGGAGTTAATAAATTAATATTTAATTCATTACGTCCTGTCTGGCCCAATTTGATGGAATTTTCGTATTCCTTGGTTGACTGTAGATTTTTTAATCGCTCTTCCTTTGATAAAGTTTGAGCATTAAGATTAAAAATTAAAATGAACAATAAAATAACAAGTGAAATGGTATTTTTCATAATATATAGTGATTAAAATTATTTAATAATTTATTTTCCAAACCGTTTACCAATACTCACACCAACTCTTGGATAGAAATCTCTTGAAGGCTCTCCTGAATTTCTACCTAAACCCCCAAAAATTTCTCCTAGTAGGCCATTTTTTGAAAGGAATTTATATCCAATGGCAAACCCTACTCCCAAATTTAAAGAAGATTTTTCTTTATAAAATTGATTATAAATAGTATAACAATTTGGACAAGGATCTTCATAAACATAATCTCCATAATAAATTTGATCCTTATTATAAACCGCTCCCAAATTTGCTTCGATAAATGGACCATTGGCCAATTTTTTTCCAAAATAGACTCTATAAAATCCTAATAAATAATCTTGTGATTTCTCCTTCCTGTTTGTGAATGTAACCGCCCCTGCTACTCCTAAACTCATATTCGTAGCAAGAATTCTTTCATAATTTATTTCTGGGAATCCAATCACTGAGGTTAATAAATTAAATCTTAATTCATTTCTTCCGGTCTGATTGGATGAAATTGAATTTTTATATTCTTCTGAATTTTCAATTTTAACTTTTTCTGTTTGTGCAGAGAGATCCAAATACGTAAAAAGAGTTATCAGGATAATTAGTGACTTAGTTTTCATTCATTCATTCGTTTTTTTACAAAGATTGCTGAATATTTCAGAATAAAAAAAAACTTTATCTATGGA
>JBJOIA010000183.1:0-3173 GCA_046047395.1 Bacteroidota bacterium
CCCATATTCAAGCCTTATTTACCGAGGATATTCAATACCATATTAATCCTACAGGAAAATTTGTTATTGGTGGTCCGCATGGAGATACAGGACTTACAGGTAGAAAAATCATTGTAGATACTTACGGAGGAAAAGGAGCCCATGGTGGTGGAGCATTCTCTGGTAAGGACCCATCGAAGGTAGACCGTTCTGCAGCTTATGCAGCACGCCATATCGCCAAAAATATGGTGGCAGCAGGAATTTGCGACCAAATTTTGGTGCAGGTATCTTATGCCATTGGGGTTGCAAAACCTTGTGGTTTATTCATTGATACCTATGGAACATCCAAGGTCAATATGACCGATGGAGAGATTGCAAAAAAGGTTGAAGCAATCTTTGATATGCGTCCGTATTTCATCGAACAAAGACTGAAACTAAGAAATCCTATTTATTCAGAAACTGCGGCTTATGGACATATGGGAAGAAAAAATGAGGTAATCACCAAATCCTTCAGAGGACCGAATAATCAAATTATCAATAAGGAAGTAGAATTATTTACTTGGGAAAAATTGGATTATGTGGATAGGATAAAGGAAGCTTTTTGAACTACGAACTAGGAACTAGGAACTAGGAACTACGAACTACGAACTACGAACTACGAACTACGAACTACGAACTACGAACTACGAACTACGAAATAAGAGAGATGAACTCATAAATCGTAACTTGTAGTTCGTAACTCGTAGTTCATCAATTTCCTTTCTCTTTATATTTTTTCAGTCGAGTAACGATAGAATCTTGGGCAACATCTAATGCCTCTTCAAATGTATTTGCTTTTTGACGTACAAATAAGGTTTTACCGGGAACTGCTAATTTGATTTCTAACATTTTCTCTTTGACCTTCCCTAAACCTTGTTCAATTTTTAAATAAACTTCACCAGAAATGATTCGATCATAAAAAGTGTCTAATTTGTCTAACTTTTTTTGAATACTTTCTACCAATTTCTTATCCGCACTAAAGTGGATTGCATGCACATGTACTTTCATAACATTATATTTTTTGGTGAAAAAATACCTTAAAGGCTCAATTTTAAGGCGATTACTACAATAATGAACGTTTGAGCTAGTAAAAAATTACAAAAAATATTTAAAATTTCAAAATTATTTTAACCATTTTACACGAAGAATTTTTGCTGAAATTCCAGACTTATTCAATTCTTCATTCCAAAAATACTGTACTGCGGATAAATGGTCATTCGGAGATTTTACTTCAACAAAAAATACTTTTTTCCAATTTTCAGAAAAAACTACTAAATCTGGGAATCCTTTTGAATGAGCAGCTAAATTTTCCCAAAATAGTTGAGTGATCTGTTTGAGAGACTTTAAAGACACCACTTGGATGAACCTTTCCATAAGTTCAATATCTAGGCTATTCCAATCTACAAAAGGATTTAATTTACCTTGATGCTCCTTATTATTTTTATGAATAATTTTTAACAAAGTAGCTTTTGATTTTGTAGAATCCAATAAATTCAACAATTGGCCCCTTATTTCCATGGAAAAAAGTTCAGAACGTAAATGGGATGGTCCCATTTGAAAAGGATGATGAAAACCACTATTTGATGGGTTAAATAATAGGTCCCAACCCCATAGTCCCATTATTGCTTTCCATAGGCGATTTTCTACAAAAAAAGCATGATAACCCTGAGATTCATAATATTCTGCCACACCTTGCTCTACTCTTCCTTCGAATTCATGTGGAATTTCGACTAAATCTGAATCTTTTAATTTATCCGTTACTTTCTTGCGTGAATTTTTATTGCGATCCTTTTCCAAATAATCCTCAAAAAAATGTTTGGATTTTGGACTATTTGATAAGGCCAAACCCATTTCAGCCAAAAAAACAGATTGATCGAATTCTTTCCTTTTATGATGAATTCTAACCCTTCTCTCAAAGGCATCAGTAGATAATAATTTTTCATAAACCATTAGAGCATTTTCTACCTCTCCTATTCGTTCCAACCATCTTCCCAATTGCATGCCAATTCGCTCAAAATATCCATAAGTAAAATCAGATAGTACATCTTGCAAACTCAGAATTTCCTCCTTCCATGCCTGTAAAAGATAGTCTCCATCCTCCCAAGAATCTTTTTCACTATAAAACCAATGTGAAAATTCAGACATTTTCCATTTATGTTCGATATCCTCCCGATTCGTAAAATAAGGCTTCCAATCCTTTTGATCCACTTCGTAATATTGACGATGTCCTAAATCTCGTACAACAAATTCCGTTAAATCCTTATTCTTGGATCCAAAAAATAAAAACTGAAAAAATTTGTATAAATCTTTATATTGAGGGATCACCCATTCATAATTTTGAGATTCAAAATAAATAGCCAAATCCTGACTGGGAATGGTTCCGATTAAATCTTTTAAATCTTCTAATGAAACAGAAGATTTAATCAGATCATTGGGACGAAGAGTCTTAAATAATTTTAATAAATCCGGTTTTGTGAGGGAATCATAAACCAGAATATCCTGTAAAAGGGGATTGGGCCACTTTACTAAAAAACCTTTTTTTAATAATTCCTCCAAGGCAGAATTAAGGGGAGAAATTTCTGAATAGTGAATTTTTTGGCTTAAAAACCATTGATCCTTACGCGACAATAAACGCAAATACAAGCATTGGGAAGAAAATCCCAAAGATTGATATTCTTCCAACCAGTTTATTTCCCTCTCCTTCAATAATTCAGAATAAAATTTGGCTACGTAAGACAAAACATAGTCAAAATTTTCCCAATAATAATGTTCACTTAGTTCTGGTTTTGTTGGTTTCATAAATTTCCCTACAAAAAATAGGATTTTACAAATAAAAATTGAATAAAATTAAGATAAATATTAAACTATTTTAATAAGTTAACTATATTTGAATTTCATATTATACTTGAAAATCAGTAAAATAATTTACTTATGCAATTTGTATCAAATTACAATTTTTCTGGCAAAAAAGCCCTAGTACGTGTAGATTTCAATGTACCTTTAAATGAGCGATTTGAAATTACTGATGATACGCGAATTAAAGCAGCTGTACCAACCATTGAAAAGATTTTAAATGACGGTGGATCTGCAATTTTAATGTCCCATTTGGGAAGACCCAAAGATGGTCCGACGGATAAATATTCTCTTAAACATTT
>JBJOIA010000184.1:0-4433 GCA_046047395.1 Bacteroidota bacterium
TGGTTTGATTTTCGTTCTATACCAAGATTATCATTCTTTAATTAATTATCAACAAGATGGCTCAATTCATTTGATAAAATTTAAGAAAGACGCTACATTTTTACATAAAAATGCTGTAAAAACTGCTTTAATGAATATTCCAGAAAATTCAAACCTTGTTTTGGATTTAAGAAAATCGCATAAAATAGACCCTGATATTTTGGAAATGATAGAAACTTATAAAGTATTAGCAGAGGTGAAAAATATTACTGTAGAAATTAATCAATAAAATAATGGATGATTATAAAAAGCTTATTCTAAATAACCAGGCGTGGATTGTGGATATTTTGGAAGATAAACCAGATTATTTTGATATTCTTTCAAAAGGTCAAGAACCAAAATTTCTCTATATTGGTTGCTCAGATTCCCGTGTTCCCATTGAAGAAATAACGAATTCTCGTCCCGGTGATATCTTTGTCCATAGAAATGTTGCCAATATGGTAGTTCATACCGACATGAACCTTTTATCTGTTTTACAGTACGCAGTAGAGGTATTAAAGGTAAAACATGTGATTGTATGTGGACATTATAATTGTGGGGGTGTGCGAGCTGCAATGGCTCATGATGATTTTGGTTTAATCAATAAATGGTTAAGAAATATCAAGGAAGTATATTCAAAAAATCGAAAAGAAATAGAATCTCAAGAAGATTTTCAAAAGCAATTTGATAAATTGGTTGAATTCAATGTGATAGAACAAGCCAATAATGTTGCTAAAACTGCCATTGTTCAAAAAGCATGGACTAAATCTGAATTCCCAGTAATCCATGGTTGGGTTTTTGATATTCACTCCGGAAAAATTATTGAAGTTTGTGATATCGACAAGAATAATTTTGAAGATGATATTTTTAAATTTGATTTAAAATAGATTAAAAAGTGAATCAAATTTCGAGTCAACAGTTTGAAGCTATTTTTAAGGAAGCTGCGATTGGAATTATTATTTCTGATTCTAATGGCAAGATTATTAGTACCAATAAATTTGCAGAAAATCTTTTCGGCTATTTCGAAAATGAGCTTATTGAAAAATCCATTTCAGATTTAATTCCTCAACATTTAAAGGAAAAACATCATCATCTTCAAAATAATTATATTCAAGCTCCAAAATCTCGTCCCATGGGTTTAGGAACGGATTTAAAAGCAAAAAGAAAAGATGGTTCATTATTTTCTGTAGAAATCTCACTTTCCCATTATTCAGACAAAGATAAACCCTATTTCATTGCATTTATTTCAGATATTACCAAACGTAGACAAGTGGAATTAGAATTGATATTGAAAAATAATGAGATAAATAAATTAAATGAACAATTAGAAGAAGAAGTAAAACTTAGAACTCAAGATTTAGAAAAAACTTTAAAGGAATTAGAGTTCAAGACCCAAGATTTAGAATTATTATTGGCAAAAGAGAAAGAATTAGGAGATTTAAAAACTCGATTCGTTTCTATGGCATCTCACGAATTTAGAACACCACTAACTTCCATTCATACAACGGCTACTATTTTAGAAAAATTTCTAATTGAGGATGAACTAAAAGAAAAATATATCCGCAATATTAATCGAATTAAATCTTCCGTTTTTCATTTAAATGAGATTCTAGAAGAATTTTTATCTGTAGGCAAAATTGAAGACAATAAAGTGGTTGTTCACCCTTCTGAAATGGTTATTAATGAATTTATTCAAGATATTATTTTAGATATTGAATCTAATCCTCAATTTAAATTGAATATAGATTTAAAAAATGAATATCTAGGAAAGTGGAAAACAGATTTTTCAATTTTGCGAAAAATACTCATTAACCTTATCACAAATGCCTTGAAATTTTCTCAAAAACCTATTAAAATTCATATTTTTGAAGAAAATCAAGAACTAAGGTTTATTATTTCGGATAATGGAATTGGAATTTCACCTGAAGATCAAAAACATTTATTTGAACGATTTTTTAGGGGAAATAATACTTCTGGAATTCAAGGTACCGGACTAGGCCTATATTTAGTAGGACGATATATTGGGATTTTAAAGGGGAAAATTCAATTAGAATCTGAACTGAATATTGGAACTAAGGTGGATTTTAAAATACCTATATTGAATTTATGAAAACAAGAATAGTACTTATTGAGGATAACACAGATTTAAGAGAATCCACTGCAGAATTACTTGAAATCTCAGGTTTTGAAGTTATTACCGCCAAGGATGGATTGGATGGTCTTAAAAAAGTGAAACAATCGAATCCAGATTTAATCCTTTGTGATATTATGATGCCAAATTTGGATGGTTACGGAGTTTTGCATATCCTTAGCCAAGATCAAGAATTAAATGCCATCCCCTTTATTTTTCTAACAGCTAAATCTGAGCCACTCGATTTTAGACAAGGTATGGATTTAGGGGCTGATGATTATATAATAAAACCTTTCAAGGAATTAGATCTTTTTAAATCTATTGAAACTCGATTAAAGAAATCAAGAAAAAACTTTATTGTTCAACCTTCAGAAGAACAAATTCCTCATATTAAAGAAAATCAAATCGCACTTGATTTTCTTAATTTTGAATGGAATAATTTTCCAAAAAGAACAATTCACCTTGAAAGAAAAGGAAATCTTTATTCTGAGGGAGAAATTCCACAAAATTTATATTATTTAAAATCTGGAAGAATAAAAATCTTTCAATACGATGAATCTGGTAAGCAATTTATTACCAATTTTATTAATCCAGGAGATTTTTTTGGATATGTGGATATTTTTGATGAACAAAATTATCGAGAAAATGCTGAAGCAATGGATGATTCTACCATTTTAAGTATATCATCAGAGGAATTTAAAGATCATATCAGTAAAAATCATCCTTTGGAAATTCACTTTCGAAAATTATTAACCGAATCTTTGATTAAAAGTGAAAAAAATTTGATATCAATGGCCTATAATTCCCTTAGAATTAGAACAGCAAAGGCCTTGATTGATTTAGCTGAAAATTCAGGTGCCAGTATTAATCAACCTTTTTCAATTCGAATTATGCGGGAGGATCTTGCCAATAAAATGGGTACCGCTCCGGAATCTGTGATTAGAACTCTTTCTGAATTTAAAAAAGAAGGACTCCTTGAAATGAAAGGCTCCCAAATCTTAATTTTTAATCTATCAAAATTAATTGATTTGAAATATTAAATTGGCCAACCATGACAAATTACGGGTGTAAGTGCTGAATTTTTTATTGGTTCGAATAATTGAGCAGCAATACCCCAAATTCCTTGAATTAATAAGATAATTGCAATAATATAAATTGAGTTTTTTAGGATTTTGGCGATTTTAGAATTATCCCCTGCCTTTTTAAAACCCAATAAACTTAATTTTATTGCAGGGATTGTGCCTAATCCGAATATTAACATCGAAATAGCACCTAATTCAGGTTTAGGTTGAATTAAAGCAATTGTTAGGCCTTGTATAATTAAGCCACAAGGTAAAAGTCCATTACTCATTCCTAATAAAAATACCCCAATTTTCCCTCTTCCTCTACCCCATTCCTGTAATTTTTTTCCAAAAATTCGATAGATAAATTCAAAAAAAGAATCCTTTATAACTCCGGAAGTCAATAATAAAATTAATATACCTGAACTAAGGAAATATATATACCAATATTTCCCAATCAATCCGATATCTGCAAATTTTGAAACTAAATACCCTAATAGGACATATATCCCTATCCTTCCACTTTGATAAATAAATTGATTAAAAGAATTTTTTTGAATATTTTGAATTCGAGACATTATTGGTCCACACATTACTACACAATGCCATGATCCAGCTAAAGCAATAAAAAAACTATAATACCAATTTTGCATTAAATTATTTATTAGCGATAAAATTCGTTTCTAAGGTTTCTACTTCTCCATCTTGATTTTGGATATAAATATTGACCTTTTTTCCTGTTTGTAATTTATCTAAGCCAACTTTTAAGAAGAAGGATCCTCTTGTAAATTCCCCTTGATTTACCCTTTTCATTTCTTGCCCTACCCATTCAATCTTGAAAGGCTCTTCAACATTAATGGTAAATATTTGTTCTTTATAAGACTTATTTAAAATTTCTAAATTATATAAATTTGAAATAGTTTGAGTTTTTTCCTCTATTTGAAAAGTTTGTCCTGGTGTTCTCAATAAGGTTGATTCCCAATCCATTCTATTAAATAATAAAAATCCTAAAAATCCTACAAGAATAGTTAGGACGGTAACATAGCCAGCCATTCTCCATGTGAATTTTGGTTTCTCGCCTGTTTTTATTCCATTTACTGAATCATAGCGTATTAACCCCTTTGGTTGATGGGTTTTCTCCATTACCATATCGCAGGCATCAATACAAGCAGTACATCCTATACATTCTAACTGATTTGACCCATTTCGGATATCAATTCCAG
>JBJOIA010000185.1:0-2645 GCA_046047395.1 Bacteroidota bacterium
GTAAATTGGTCTGATGCATTAAACCTTTATCATATTTTTGAAAAGGAATATGGAATAAAGAAAAATACCATAAAAAAAATCGAGGTATTAATTCATGATTCTTGTTTTATTTTAATTCCAGATGGATTCCAGGATGAATTATATCAAATTTCAATGATGGAGATTGCCTTAGGGGAAGAATTAATGAAGAATAAGGAAATTCATACAAATCATTGTAAGAATATTGAAGCGACCTTAAATTTTGGAATATTAAGTAATTGGAAAGATTTAATTTCTTTAGAGTTTCCATTGGCTGAAATTAAATATAAACATCCTTTAGCAGAATATCTTAAGGAATTGGGAAAAGAAGATTGTTTTCAAATAAAATTTCATGCAAATTTCATGTATATTTTGTTGCAATTAGGGGGGAAACTGGAAATAGCAAATTATTTTGAATTTAGTTCTAGTTTGGAATTAGCATATTATTTACATGCTATTCGTGAAGAATATGGTATTGAGACAAATTCAGCTATATTTGAATACGAAGGAATTGAAAATTTAAGTTCTGAAATGCAAAAGGAATTAAAAGAACTAAATATTTATCTAAACTCACCAATTCATGAATAAAAAAATTGCCTTTTTCCCAGGTTCATTTGACCCTTTTACAAAGGGACATGAGGATATTGTCTTGAGGGCTTTAAACCTATTTGATGAGATTATTATTGGAATTGGACATAATTCTAATAAATCAAGATATTTCACAGTTGAAAAAATGAAAAAAGGTATTGAAAAGGCCTTTGCTGGAAAACCTGTCAGTGTGGTGGTTTATAAAGATCTTACTGCGAATATTGCAATTAAACTTGGTGCAAATTTTATATTAAGGGGTTTAAGAAATACAACCGATTTTGAGTATGAAAACTCTATTTCACAAGTAAATAGAAACTTAAGTGGTCATTTAGAAACTATTTTTTTGATCACCTCCCCTTCCCTAGCTCCAATTTCCTCTACAATTGTAAGAGAGATCCATAAATTTGGATCCTCTATAGAAGAATATATTCCTTATAAATTAGAGGATTTGGATTGATTTACATAGGCCATTTGGATCACATAGCGAATGGAAGAAAAGGTATTTTTCATTACTTCCTGAAAATCCTCAGGATTTTTCCATTCCACTTTCTCGATACCTTCTTCTTTTTGCGGAATTAAATTTTCATTATTCCCCTTCATATAATACCATTTTGTACGTTTCAAAACCCTTTTCCCTTTCATGGAATAAGTATGATAAGTTGTACAAATCTTAGAGAGAATTTCAACATCTACATTACATTCCTCTTTAATTTCTCTAACTGCACAAATTCTTGAAGTTTCTCCTTTCTCCATCTTTCCCTTAGGAATATCCCATTTAGTCAAACGATATATAAATAAAGATTGACCTAAATCATTTTGCACAATTCCTCCAGCTGCCTTTACTAATTCATAAAAATTAAATATTTCTTTTTTTACTAAATTAATATCATCGACTAAAATATAGAGGGATGTAAAGTTTTTTGTAAGTTCACCATGTAGTGAATTAAATAGTTTTTCTACAAGATCTTTATTGAAATTAATTATTAGGGTATTACCTTTAAATTCAGTGGCTTTTATAGGACCTAACCTTGCATCAATAATGGATTGAAAATCTTCCTCTTGAATAACATTGTTTTTATCCTTTATCCCAAAGATACGGATGGGTTTATCGTCTATAAAAATAATCATATATTGAAATTTACCCGAAATTATAAAATTACTTCAAGATTATTCACAAAATTACTTATTTTTGTTTAATCAAACAGGAAAAATGGAAAGTAATACATTATCTCAAGAAGTAGCCCAAAATTTATTAAAAGTTGAAGCAATAAAATTAAGACCGGATAATCCTTTTAAATGGTCTTCTGGATGGAACTCTCCTATTTATTGCGATAATCGTATATCCTTATCTTATCCTTCAATCAGATCTTATATTAAATCTGGCCTATCAGCATTAATTAAAGGATATTATTCGGATTGTGAGGTAATTGCAGGAGTGGCAACGGCAGGTATCGCTCAAGGAGCTTTAGTAGCAGATTTTCTCGAACTTCCCTTTTGTTATGTTCGTCCAGAACCGAAAAAACATGGAATGGGAAATCAAATTGAAGGAAGAATTGAAAAAGGTCAAAAAGTAGTTTTAGTGGAAGATTTAATTTCTACTGGAGGATCTTCTTTAAAAGCTGCAGATGCTTTAATTGAAGCTGGTGCAGAGGTATTGGGAATTGTTGCTATATTCAGTTATGGATTTCAGGTTGCAGATGATAATTTCGCTGAAAAAAACCTAAGTTTTTATACTTTAAGCGATTATAATACTTTAATAGAAGAGGCCGTAAAATTAAATTATGTTACTGAACCTCAATTAGTGACCTTGCAAGATTGGAGAACAAATCCGTCTGAATGGAAATTAAATTAATCGACATTTATTTCCAGGTAATAATTTGATATATCCCAAAATTTCTAATTGAATAATCAAGGCGAAAATTTGGGATATTTTTATTCCTAAATTAGTAGAAATATTTTCAAGTGCGTCTTCTTTTTTCTCCATAAGGTATCGCATAATTTCAATTTGATTGGAATCTAAACCGTTAAAATTAATTTCT
>JBJOIA010000186.1:0-3352 GCA_046047395.1 Bacteroidota bacterium
ATGCAAATCTGCCAAATAATGCCCTAATTCGGCAGACTTTTTTAAAATCTCCTCTTTATCTTTTTCCCTAAAGGCCTTTACCAATAGTTTATAATATTTAGGTAAGTTCCATCCAGCAATACCATGTCGCTTTAAATCCTCTTTTGAAATCATTAAATATTTCTCCCCATAGGAAATTGTATCTGATTTAAAATATTCTAATGTCTTATAATAATCCAAATCCATATAATGTTTTTCCGCCTCTTGGTCTAATATATATCTTCTTTGGTCTGGAAGGATGGCATAAGATATTATTTTATCCATATTTTCTAAATAAAATGTCCTCATAGATTCTGGTAAGGTATAAATTGCCATTTCATTGATTTTTTTGTGTGCATAAAAACCCCAGTTTTTAGACTCTGTAGATTCGATAAATATCAGAATTAGAAAAATTACAAGAATTTTTTTTCGGTTAGGTTTGTTAATTAAATACATTTTCTATAATTTTGCAGTCTAAATTTTAAAATTAATTTAATAATGGCAAATCATAAATCCGCAATTAAAAGAATCAGAGCTAACGAGACAAAGCGTTTAAGAAATAGATATCAACACAAATCTACCCGTACGCTTATTAAGAAATTGCGTTTAACAACTGATAAATCCATCATTTTAGATTTATATAAGCAGGTTTCTTCTTCTTTAGATAAGCTTGCAAAGAAAAATATCATTCACAAAAACAAAGCTGCTAATCAGAAGTCTAAATTAGCAAAGTTTGTGAATAAAGTAGCAGCTTAAGAATACTTTATCAAAAACTTGATAATCTCGCTCTAGGGCGAGATTTTTTTTGTCCAAATCGTATTTTTACTAAAAATTACGATGATGGAAAAGCCACGAGAAAAACTATTAAAGGAAGGGAAAGATAGCCTTTCAAATCAAGAATTAATTTCCATAATTTTAGGTTCAGGTATAGAGTCTTCCTCCGTATTTGAAATCTCAGAAGAATTATTGAAAAGAAGTAATTATAATCTTTCAAACCTGTCTAGGTTTTCATTTGAAGAACTTAAATTAACCAAAGGAATAGGTCTAGCTAAGGCAAGTTTATTATTGTCTGCCCTTGAATTAGGAAGAAGAAGACATAAAGAAATGGTCCATGATGAAATTCCACTAATAGATTCATCTTTTTTAGCTTTTGAACTTATAAAATCAAATTTAATGGATTTAAGTCATGAAGAATTCTGGGTAATTCATCTAAATAGAGCAGGCAAATTAATAAAAATGGAAAGGATGAGTGTAGGGGGAGTGGCTGGGGCTTACGTAGATCCTAAAATAATATTTAAATCTGCCTTAGCATTATTATCTAGTTCCTTAATTTTAGTACATAATCATCTTTCTGGACAATTAAAGCCAAGTGACGCAGATAAAAAACTTACCTATAGGATAATTCAAATTGCAAAACTTATAGATATACAAATACTAGATCATTTGATTATAGGAAATAATCAATATTTTAGTTTTGCAGATGAGAAAATAATATAATTTATTTTCCTCTTTCGTCGTAAATTTTTTGTAATCTTTTACCTACTACTATTGAAATGGCGAATAAAATAATAAAAAAAGAAGCTCCTTCGTAACCCATAATTAAAATTTATTTTTTACAAAAATAAGGAATAAATCCTATTTAATTTATTCCTTATCGGTTTTTTTTTAATTTTTAAATAGTCCCTTTTGTAGACGGTAAAACATCCGGGTTTTTTATATCAATCATTGTTGCCATCTTTAAAGCTTTTGCAAAACCTTTAAATATAGCTTCTATTTTATGATGTTCGTTTTCCCCTTCACATTGGATATTTAAATTAGACTTTGAGGCATCAGAAAATGATTTAAAGAAATGGAAAAACATTTCCGTTGGAACTTGTCCAATCATTTCTCTTTTAAATTCTGTATTCCAAACAATCCAATTTCTTCCGCCAAAATCTAATGCCACTTGGGCTAAACAATCATCCATTGGTAATAGAAATCCATATCGATTTATACCTTTTTTGTCTCCTAAGGCCATTAAAAAGGCTTCTCCTAATGCAATTCCTGTATCTTCAATGGTATGGTGTTCATCTATTTCTAAATCGCCCTGACAATTTATTTCTAAATCAAAGCCTCCATGCTTTGCGATTTGGTCCAACATATGATCAAAGAAATGTAATCCAGTTGAAATAGAAGAATTCCCTTTTCCATCTAAATTTAATTGGATAGAAATTTTAGTTTCTTTTGTATTTCTAACATGCTTAACCTTTCTTTCTGGAAATTTTAAGAATGAAAAAATTTCATCCCATGAATTTGTTTGTAGAATATTGAAAGGTTTTAAATCATCTTTAATCTCTTCGGAATTTATAAAAATAGCCTTAGCTCCAAGGTTTTTTGCTAATTGGATATCGGTCTGTCTATCCCCTATGACAATTGAATTCGCTAAGTCGTAATTCTTGGAAAAGTATTCACCCAGCATTCCTATTCCTGGTTTCCGGGTATTTTTGCCTTCCTTTTCAAATGATCTATCGATATGAATATTCTTAAATTCAATTCCTTCGCCCTTTAAAATTTCTAACATCTTATTCTGAGCAGGCCAAAAAGTATTTTCAGGGAATGAATTTGTTCCCAATCCATCCTGATTAGTAACCATCACAAATTCATAATCCAATAGTTCATGAATCTTTTTTAAATTACTAATTGCTCCAGGTAAAAACGAGAGCTTTTCCAAAGAGTCAATTTGAAAATCAATGGGGGGTTCTACGATAATCGTTCCATCCCTATCTATAAATAATACCTTTTTCATTATACAAATTTAGTATTTATTCATAAGTTTTTTCCACTTATTAAATGTTTATTCTATTCCTTTGTGTAATTTTGAATAATTATTACAGATTTCAATCATTTTTCATGTTTTTTCAAAATTCGCAATTACAATATTCTCATCTTCTAGAAAATAAAGAATTTATTTCTTTAGAAAATGATAATGCTAAATTGAAAGATATCTTGGAAACAGTAGATTTGTTCCTTTTTGCTGGTTTTTACAAGATTATAGGAAATAAATACTCTCTTAATTTTTTGTTGAAAAATTTGCGAAACTTGAATAATGTTGAAAAAACAAATCTTAGTTTTAAGGATGTAGATAAAATTGGAAATGCAGTAATGCAATTTTTTTATGGAAACTTAAAATCTGCCGTTATTACAGAGGGCGCTTCCTATCATCGAATTCCCAATAAGGTTTTTAATGATATTCTGACTTATTCAATGGGAGTTTGTCTTTTAAGTATCCATGATGATATTTCAGAATTAGATGATGTTGAAAGTTTTGAAAAATATATTATTTCAAAATTCAACG
>JBJOIA010000187.1:0-2874 GCA_046047395.1 Bacteroidota bacterium
GATAAGGGGTATTTATCAGCATAAAATGGGAAGAATATTAGCCATTGATTATGGATTAAAAAGAACCGGTTTGGCTGTAACCGACCCATTAAAAATAATTGCAAATTCTCTAGATGCAGTAGCCACACATGATTTGGTGAAATATCTAGAGAATTATTTTTTGAAGGAAGAGGTAGAAAGAGTCGTAATAGGTCTACCCAAAAAACTAAATAATGAACCTACGCATACTACCAAGCCAGTGGAAGATTTTGTTCAATTATTTAAGAAAAAATTCAAGATACCCATTGAAACACACGACGAAAGATTCACGACAAA
Organism: Bacteroidota bacterium; assembly: GCA_046047395.1. Taxonomy (GTDB): domain Bacteria; phylum Bacteroidota; class Bacteroidia; order Cytophagales; family Spirosomataceae; genus CAZVFE01. The sequence continues at coordinate 316 of JBJOIA010000187.1, forward strand.
AATTGCTTTTCAATCCATGATTCAAAGTGGAGTTTCAAAAAAAGACAGAAGAAATAAAGGATTAATTGATCAGGTTTCTGCTACTGTAATTTTACAATCCTATTTAGAATCAATGAATTAAAATTTGTTTAAATTAGCAAATTGAATAAATCTAAGACGTGAATTTTCTAAAAAGAATCCTTTTCGTTTTTTCTTTCCTGATTTTTACCTTGACAAATATATTTGCTCAAGCGGAAAACGATATTCAAATTCAATTTGAGAATAAAGAGATTTCTTTGAATGAGGATTTGGTTATTAATTTAATTATTCAAACAAAAACCAATCAGAATTTTAGTTTTGATTATAAATTTCCCGAAATTAATTCTTTTCAGAAAATTGGGGTTGCAAGAAAAAGGGAAATTATTGAAAATGAAGATGAAATAGTATATAATTTCACCCTTTCTCAACATTATGAGGCAAAAAATATTGGGGAATTTAAAATACCTGCTTTAGAATTCATGATAAATGGAATTTCAGTAAAATCTGAAGCACAAACAATCACCGTTAGGAAGTCGGAAGAGGAAGAAAAAGATAATACAGATATCATTGAGGAAAAAATTGATGAGGATGGGCCAATTCTTATGCTTCGTACAACAAATTATCAGCCCTATATAGGCGAAGGATTCACTCTAAAATTTGCCTTATATATACCTAAAGGATATTCTAAGCCATTAAATTTTTATCGAAATGATATCCAATTACCAATACAAATTCAAAAGATTCAAATAAATAATTGTTGGCAAGAAAATTTCGGAATTGAGGAGGTCCGCGTTTCTGATATTATAATTGGAAATAAAGAATATAAAGAATATTGTTTTTTCCAATCTACATATTACCCTTTAGACACTAAAAAAATTAGGATACCTTCACTTAAATTATCCTTGGTGAAATCTATAAATCAGGAAGGGGAAGAAAATGAATTGAATGCCGTGGAATTTAATACAAATCCTTTAGTAATTTCCCCTCAGGTTTTACCGAATGAATTACCGAATAATAAATATCCTGTTGGGAGATTTGAATTGAGGGAAAAAATCACAAAAGATACTTCCAAAACTTCGGAAGAAATTAATTTACAAATTGATTTAATCGGAAATGGAAATACCTTAAATTGGAAGAGTGATCAAGTAGAATCAGATTATTTTCTTACCATTCAATCAAAATCTAAAGAAACTTCGGTATTTTCTACCAATCGAGAAATGCTAGGAAGATACCGAACAAATTATACAATTATTCCACAAAGACCAGGAAAATATAATCTTGGAGATTATTTTTATTGGGTATATTTCAATACATCCACGGGAAAAATTGATACCTTAAAATCCAATTTAATCATTCAAGTTTTTGGAAGTTTAGCCGACTCTGTACTTAGTTCGAAAAATGAATCTTCAGAAATATATCAAGGTATAGAAAAAATTAATTCAGGAGAATTAGACTTAAATAATTGGTCAGATTGGAAAAAATTAGGAAATTTGATATTAATAATATCATTAATTGGTCTAATTTTTCTTTTTTTTAGATCGAAAAAATAAATTATGGGAAGCATTTACGGAAAAATTTTTCAGATAAGTACATTTGGGGAATCCCACGGACCCGCTGTTGGGGTAGTTGTAACGGGTTGTCCATCTGGTGTGGATTTTGATTTAGAATTCATTCAATCTGAATTGGACAGAAGAAAACCTGGCCAATCAAGAATTACTACTCAAAGAAAAGAAGAGGATGTAGTGGAGGTTTTATCTGGAGTATTTGAAGGGAAGACAACAGGCACACCGATTGCAATGATTGTAAGAAATAAAGATCAACGCTCGAAAGACTATTCTCATATTTCTGATCAATTTAGACCTTCACATGCTGATTTCACCTATTCATCAAAATATGGTATTCGAGATTATAGAGGAGGTGGAAGAAGTTCAGCAAGGGAAACCGTGGCTAGAGTAGCAGCAGGTGCGGTTGCAAAATTATTTCTGAAAAATATTGGTGTAAGTATCAATGCTTTTGTCAGCCAAGTGGGTGAACTAAGTTTAAAAAAATCTTGGCAAGAACTAGATTTTTCGGTAGCTGAGGAAAATGCAGTACGTTGTCCGGATGCAGAAATGGCCCAAGAAATGTTTGATTATATTGACAGGATAAGAAAAGAAGGGGATTCTGTAGGAGGAATTATTACGGGTGTGATTCAGGGCTGCCCAGTTGGACTAGGTGAACCCGTATTTGATAAATTACATGCAGAATTAGGAAAGGCAATGTTGAGCATTAATGCTGTAAAAGGATTTGAATATGGAAGTGGGTTTGAAGGAATAAAAAGAAGGGGCTCAGAACATAATGATGCTTTTGTTAGGAATGAAAATGGCCAGGTAAAAACCTTGACCAACCATTCTGGAGGAATCCAAGGTGGAATTTCAAATGGGGAACCAATTGACTTCAAAGTTGCCTTCAAACCTGTAGCTACTATCATGAAAGATCAGGAAAGTTTGAACGAAAAAGGAGAAAAAATTGTTGTAAGTGGAAAAGGCAGACATGATCCTT
>JBJOIA010000188.1:0-13439 GCA_046047395.1 Bacteroidota bacterium
TTCTTATATTCATGATTCAATTTTTTGATAAATTAAGGTATTTCTTGAACCTAATTTAAATAATTTTTTTGACCATTCCTGAATATCCTTTAATTCAACTGCTTGGATTTGATCAGATTCTCGATTTACGAAATCAGTATTTCCTAAATTAGAGGCAAAAGCCAAATTCATAGCCCGATTAAGTACTTCCACTTCTCCAAAGACTAAGCTTGCTTCAGCCTGATTTTTTACTTTTTTCAAAGAGTTTTCAGGAATAGTTAAATTGGAAAATTCTTCTAGACATTCCAAAATTGAATTTTCTGCCTCTTCAATTTGAATATTCTCGGCTATATTTCCGTGGATCATCAGCATACCCGGATCAATAGAACCCATTACATAGGAAGAAATTGACGTAAAAACTTTATTATTTTCTACTAATTTTTGCTGAAGGAAGGAGGAATCCCCTCTTCCTAAAATATCAGAAACCAGATCAATAGAAGCATAATTTGGATTCATTCTTCCTGGCATTGGGAAACCCATATATATTGAATTTGCAGGAACCTTTGATTCAATTATTTCTCTACGGTTTTCAGTTTGGATAGGTTCTTTTGGAAGATTTCTAATCGGTTTTTTCCCAGAAGGAATATCTCCAAACCACTTTTCAACCAACCATAAAACCTCTTCAAATTTGACTTTCCCAGCTACGACGATTGTTGCATTGGCCGGAACATAATGGGTGTAGAAAAATTCTTTTACATCTTCTAGGCTTGCATTTTCGATATGTTCTATTTTTTCACCGATGGTGGCCCAACGGTAAGGGTGCACTTTGTAGGCTAAGGGTCTAAATTTTAGCCATGCTTCTCCATAGGGTTGATTTAAATATCTTTGCTTGAATTCCTCTATAACTACTTTTCTCTGGACTTCTAAAGATTTAGGGCTGAAGGCCAATTCTTTCATCCTATCAGACTCCAACCAAAAAGCAGTTTCTAAATTTTGGTAAGGGATGGTGATGTAGTAATTTGTTATATCTGGAGAGGTAAATGCATTATTTTGTCCCCCCACTTTTTGTAATGCAGTATCAAATTCGGGAATATTCTTGGAACCGCCAAACATCAAGTGCTCAAAAAGGTGCGCAAATCCGGTTTTTTCAGGATTTTCATCTCTTGAACCAACATCATATAAAACATTTACAACTGCTGTATTGGCTGTTGGATCCTCATGTACAATAAGCTTAAGTTGGTTATCTAAAATATGTTCTTTAAATTCAATCATTCGTTTACAATATTTACAAAAATAAGGAATATTTTAAGAAATTAATTAATGAATTTTCGCCTGTTTATAATCTCCATTTTAATTCTGATTTCAGCAGAAATCAACTCACAAATTTTCAAGGATTCGGTAGGACGTGTCATGATTGAAGATGTTTTGAATAATATGTACGATTTTAAATTTATTCAAGCAAAAAAATCAATAGAGAAAATAAAGCAAAATTACCCAGAACACCCGGTGGTAGATTTATTATCAGCAATGATTATGGAAAGGGAATTTTATCCTTTTGAGAAAAATCCTGGAATGCTAATTAATTATAAAATTATTCTAGAAAGGGCTTCGAAAAAAACGGATAAATTATCCCCAGGAAATGAAAAATTATTTTTTAAATTATCCTCAGAGGGGTATTTAGCAGGTATAGATGCAGATTTAGGAAATTATATTACTGCAATTACACATGCGAAGAATGCTTATTACAGTATTATTGAAAGTAGTAAATTAATTGAAAAGGAACCAGAATTTTTATACACTACTGGATTATATAATTATCTAAGAGAAGCCTATGGCGATGTCCATCCGGCTGTAAAGCCATTTCTAGTTTTTTTTAAATCAGGAAATAAGGAATTGGGTATAAAGGAATTGAATTTAGGATTTAAAAAAAGTTTATTTACAGGGAATGAGGCAGGATTCCAATTGGCATACCTATATAAAAAATACGAGAATAAGCCAGAAAAATCCCTTCTACTTTTTGCGGAATTACATAAAAAATTTCCGAATAATCCAATATTTTTAATGCAGTATATTGAAGTAAAGATATTAGCAGAAAATATGGATGGAATTAAAGAATTATTAAATAAATTTGAAAAATATGATAGTCCGTATTATAAGGCAGCTTTTTGGTTATTTAATGGACTAATTGATGAAAAAAACGGGGACTTACAGAATGCTGAGATTGCTTATTTGAAATCCACAAAATTACCTTATGAGGAAAAATATACACGAGAATATCGAGGAATGGCTTATTTAGGACTTGCTCGAATAAATAATAAAAGAGGGAATGCTGCCAATAAGAATAAATATTTAAATTTATCAAAGGGACATTGTGAATATAAAAGAAATATCAAAGAAATAAATGGATTAAAGTAAATGAAAATAGTAGATAAGGTTTTTGGAAATATTTATGGAAAGGCCATATTTCAAAAAATATTTTGGAAGATATTTCATTTTTCTCTAAAAGGGTTAAATTACAATATTGTAGGTAGTGGAGAAAGAAATTTATTAAAATTATTACAAAAAAAAATTTCTGATTCTCCAGTACTATTTGATGTAGGAGCAAATATTGGAAATTATACCAAGGACTTACTAGAATATTTCCCTAATGGTGAAATTCATAGTTTTGAACCTATTCCACAAACTTTCAAAAAGCTAAATTCCATAAAATTGAAAAAGGGAAAACTTAATCCTTTGGGATTAGGCAAAAAAACAGAAAAAATAAAAATGTTTTATTATCCAGAAGCTCCAACTTTTTCTTCTCAATCTGAAGTGACGAATCAAATTTATAAAAACGAAGAAATTGAAGTTGAATTTATGAGTTTAGATGAATATTGCAATGAAAACAAAATAAACAAAATTGATTTTATAAAAATAGACGTTGAAGGTTATGAAATGAATGTATTTGAAGGAGCAAAATTTTTTTTAAGTCAAAATAAGATTCATATCATTCAATTTGAATTTGGTTCTCAGCAGGTTTATTCAAAAAACTTCTTTTTGGATTTTTTCAATCTTTTAAATCCAAATTATCAATTATATAGAATTTTGAAAGATGGATTGGAAGAAATAAAATCCTATGAGAGCAAGCATGAAATTTTTCGATATGCAAATTATTTGGCAATAAATAAAAACTTTAAATAATTTAAAAATTTATCAAAAACCTCGTTAATATCCTCTGAATAGTTTCTTTTTATTACAATAAAAGTAAAAATTCCTCCAAGCACGAGAGATTTATAAAATAAGGTGAAAATTTTTGAAATTAAATCTTGTTTAAAATCTGGCAGGATAAATCCGATTCCAATCAAGATTGTCCCTATTATAAATATTTCTATTAAAGATGATTTAAAAGGAAGAAGATTAAATTTCTTATAAATCAATGACACTCTTAAAAAATTATAAATAATTGTTGCAAATAATAAGGCAATGGATGCACCATTTATTCCAAAATCAGGAATTAAAAGAGCATTCAAAAAAATCAGGAAAATAACAAAAATACCATTTAAAACAATATCCCATTTATAATATTTTGAATATAATAGAATCAAGGTATTCATGCCTGATATTAAGTCAAATATTTTGGTATAGCCAATAATTAATATCGGCCAAACAGCTGCATTAAATTCGGGTTTATTAATTAATGAAAACAGAATTTCTAGACATGAAAATGAAAGTATTAATATTCCAAATCCAAAAATAGCTTGAGTTAAACTACTTTTTTTATAAATTCTTTCCACTTTATCCCATTCTTCATCTTGAATGGATTTAATTATAAAGGATGTAGCTGTTTTTAGATTGATATTATAAGAAATAGACATTACTGAGCCGAAAAGCAGACAAAAATTATAAATTCCAATTTGTGATAGGCCCAAATAACGATAAACCAAAATAGAATCAATTTTAAAAATTGCAATTGTACCTATACCCGTAAATAAACTCCAGATAGAAAAACTAATAAATTCATTTTTGAAGTCTGAGTGAAAAAAATAGGAATTAGGTTTAAAAGAAAAACCTGGGAGACGCAGAATATGTAAGAAAATTAATAAAGCAGGAACACATTGAACAAAAAGCCAAATTTTAAGAAAAATTTGAAAGTCTATAAATCCAAAAATGACCAAAATAGTCGCCAGAAAAGTTCCAAATCTATTAAAAAATTGGCTTAAAAAAACACCCCAAAATGTATCTCTTAGATTTTTAGCATAATTATCAAAAAAATTAAATAATGTGTTAAAAATTAATAAGGGATACAAAAAGTAAAAATAATCTTGAAACAAATTAGAGGATTGGATTTGGGTACCAATTATCCAATTTTTGAAAAGAAATAATAAGAATGAGGAAATAATAATTCCTATAAGGATGAAAAATAAACCTAAAAACAAAAAGCCATTATGCCCATTGCTTGAATCTTCAAATTTTGAAAAAAATTTAGATCCTGCATAATTAAATCCTAAAGGTCCCATTACTTGAAGAATTACAGAATAGGAAAATAAGATTGAAATTAATCCTAATTGTTCTGTTTCTAAGTATTTAGGAATTAAAAATCCTTGATTTAAAGTTCCAAAAAACACTCCTAAAAATGAAATAATTGTTCCCCATAAGGTTTGTTTTTGGATAGTTTTCATTAATAGGAATTAAAATTCTATTAAATTTAAGAAAGATTATTAAAATTTAGCAAACGTTTCTAGAAATCTATGTTAAACCTGTCCCCGATAGTACTATTTTGTTATAATAGACCTGATACTTTATTTAATACGATAGCCTCTTTGAAAAAAAATAAATTAGCAGCAGAAAGCGAACTGTATATATTCAAGGATGGTTTAAAAAATAATGCCACTGAAACCGAAATATCCAAGGATAAAAAAATCATTGAGTATATTAATCAACTTAATGGATTTAAAAAAATCACATTTTCTTTAAACGACGAAAATTTAGGCTTGACAAAAAATATCATCAAAGGATTAGACAAGATTTTTCAGAATTTTGATGCAGCTATTATTTTAGAAGATGATTTGGAATTTTCTGAGGATTTTTTAGAATTCATGAATGAAGCATTAAATTTTTATAAAGAGGACAAAAATGTCGGATCAGTTAGTGGATATTCCTTTGGTTATGAAAAATTAAAATTAAAAGATCAGTTGATCGCTACCAACAGACATTCATCTTGGGGATGGGGAACATGGAAAGATAGATGGGAAAATATTGATTGGGAAATAAAAGATTTTGAAAACATTCGAATCAATAAAATAATCCAGCAAGAATTTAATAAGGCTGGAAATGATTTTTTTAATATGTTGAGAAAAAATCAAGAGGGACGAATTCAATCATGGGCTATCAAATGGAATTACCATAATTTCAAATTAAATCGTTATTGTATTGTACCTAGATTCTCTAAGGTAAATAATACAGGAACCGATTCTAAGGGAACAAATTTTTCCAGAAAAACTGAAAAATTTAAGGTAAGATTACATAATGAAAAAATTAATTTCATAAATAATTTAAAAGTTAGTGATGAAATAATTTCCTTTAATCAAAACAATTTTAGAATTGGAAAGGTAGACCGATTTAAAAATTTATTCAAATTATGAACGAACAACTCACTAATAAAGATTTTTGGAAAAATTATTGGAACAATAAAACTGATTTGATTTTCAAAATTCCTGCTAAATTTCCTTTTTTAAAAGAATTAGAAGATATAATTCAAAAAAATTCAACTAAAAAACTCCTTGAAATTGGAGGTTTCCCAGGCTATTATTCAATTTGGATAAAGAAAAATTTAGGAGTTGATTCTACCTTATTGGATTTTATTATAATTCCAGAAATCACTAAATCTCTAGAAGAAAAAAATGAATTAGTTGATTCTGTTGAATTATTGGAGGTTGATTTATTCAATGAATCAAATCAGGCTATGGAAAATTATGATCTGGTTTTTTCCAATGGTCTAATTGAACATTTTGAAAATACGAAGGATATCATTCAGAGACATTTAAATTATTTAAAAGTTGGTGGAGATTTATTAATAACCATCCCAAACTTTAGGGGCTATAATGGATTAATTCAATTGATTTTCGATAAAGAAAATTTAAATAAGCATTATCTCCCTTGTATGGACATTCAATATTTAAAAAATACCTGTGAAGATTTAAAATTAAGTAATATTGAGGTAGAATATAATGGGGAATTCACCATTTGGCTGGAAGATCAAAAAAATAAGCCAATTTGGAAAAAAATGATGCGATTTATTTTGTGGCTTCCTTTCAAAATAATATTTAAATTTGTTCCAACCAAGGGAAAATTCTTTTCTCCCTATATTATTATAAAAGCTAAAAAGTCTTGAAAGTAACCATCATTTCATACAGCGATTCAAAAGGTGGTGCAGGCATTGCTGCTTCAAGGCAATTTCATGCCTTAAAAAAAAATGGAATTGATGCAAAATTATTAGTAATAGACAATTTTTATACCTATTCAATTCCTATTGCAAAAAACTTCTTCGATAAAATTCGATCAAAATTATTTTTCATAATGGAAAGACTATTTTTCCTTCCAAATGAAAAATCCAAAGAGGTTAGATTTAAATTCAATAATAGTTATTTCGGATTCGATTTACATAACCATCCAGCAGTATTGGAAGCTGACATCATTCATTTACATTGGATTAATTTTGGGACAATTTCTTATAAATCATTAGAGAAATTATTGAATTCAAAAAAATCTATTTTTCATACTCTACATGATTCCTGGATTTTTACAGGAGGATGTCACTTACCAGGTGAATGTACTAATTTTATAAATGAATGTGGAAATTGTCAATTTTTAAAACAACCGAACGAAAAAGATATTTCAAATTTCAATTGGAAAAATAAGAAAAAAATTATTTTGAATTCGAAAATCAAATTTATTGCTTGTTCAAATTGGATTAAAAATAAGGCTTTAAAAAGTTCTATTTTAGTTAATAAGGAAATATTCACCTTGGGAAATCCAATTAATACAGAACTTTATAAAAACTCAAACCAAACAAAACCTATAAATCGATTACTTTTTATATCGTCCAATATTTTAGATGAAAAAAAAGGATTTAACTATTTAGTAGAGGCCTTAAATCATCTTGAAGATAAAAAATTTGAATTAGTTTTAATTGGAAAAAATTCAACAAAAACCAGTTTTTCAAACGAAAATATAAAATTATTAACTCATGAATTTATACCATCTGAGGACCTTATTGAATTTTATGCAAGTTCTTCAGTATTAATTTTTCCTTCCTTGGAAGATAATCTTCCTAATACCATTATGGAATCGATGGCCTGTGGCACACCGGTAGTCGCCTTCAAAACGGGAGGAATTCCTGAAATGATTGATCATAAAATTAATGGGTATTTGGCAAACTATAAAGATTCAAATGATTTAGCAAAAGGTATTCAATATCTACTTGAAAACGATTTAAGTTATCAGGCAAGAAAAAAAATTGAAGAAAATTTTAGTGAAAAAGTAATCGCAGAAAAATTAATCAAATTATATCAAAGTACTCTAAATGAATAAACCTCTTTTGTCCATCATTACTGTTACCTATAATGCTGAAAAATTGCTTGAAGGTACCATATTGTCTGTAATTGGACAGGAAATAAAAAGAGATTATGAATTTATTTTAATAGATGGAAAATCCACCGATCGCACCTTAGAAATAGCAAAAAAATATGCTAATCATTTTGCACTAATTCATTCTGAAAAAGATGCAGGAATTTATGATGCAATGAATAAGGGGATACAATTTTCAACTGGACAATATCTGTTATTTCTAAATGCTGGAGATCATTTAAATGAGGATGTATTGGCAGAAATTCTTGATAAATTAAAAACCTCTCCAGATGTTCTATATTCAGATACCATTAATGTGAATGCTCAATATCTAGAAATTGGACTGAGATCCATAGTAGGCCCGCATGCCCTTCCAAAAAAATTATCCTGGAAGGACTATCAAAAAGGGATGGTGGTTTGTCACCAATCCTTTATTTCAAAAAAAGATCTATCTCCGAAATTTGATTTAACTTTCCGACTATCCTCTGATCAAGATTGGTGCATAAAGGTGTTAAAAAATTCAAAAAATATACAATTATTGAATAAACCAATTTCAAAATATTTGATTGAAGGAATAAGTACAAAATATTGGAAACAATCCTTAAGCGAACGTTTTTGGATTTATGTAAAGCATTTTGGATTTTTCACTACTTTATTCAATCATTTTATCATTGGTTTACGTCATTTTTCTCGTAAATTTAAGATGTGAAAAAATTCGTCTTACTATTCCTTATTCTCCCATTAATTGGATTTTCCCAAAACCGAGACTCTATTCAAGTTTTAAAAGAAGTCACTATTTTTTCTTTCGAAAAAAATCGAATTTTACAAGAAAATCCTGATGCAATCTCGCAGATTAATTCCAAAATTTTAAGCATCAATAATGGTGCAAGTCTATTAAATTCACTTAATTCTCAACCTGGAATTAGAATGGAGGAACGTTCACCTGGGTCATATAGATTAGCCATCCGTGGTTCTTCTTTAAGAGCACCTTATGGTGTAAGAAATGTTAAAATCTACTGGAATAATTTACCTTTAACAGATGCAGGAAATAATACCTACTTTAATGTATTGGACCCTGCCCTATTTTCCAGCATTTTGGTAGCCAAGGGCCCGAATGGTGGAGTATATGGGTCTGGAACAGGAGGAACAATTTTATTGAATACCCAAGCAAATCAAGAATCATCGATAGATTTAAATCAATATTATAATTCAATCGGCGGATTCAAACAAAATACAGATATTCGCTTTGGTAATAATCGAATTTTTGTTGGACTTCAAAAGCAAAAAGGATATAGAGAACAATCTGATTTATCGCGGGTATTTCTTTCTTTTGAAGGCAATTACCCTTTCCGAAAAACAGGAAATATTAATTTAATTGCCTTTTCTAGCAAACTTAACTACGAAACTCCTGGTGGATTAAATATTAGCCAATATCAGGCGAATCCTAGACAGGCTAGACCTGCAGCTGGGCCAAATAAATCTGCGATCGACCAAAAAGCAAGTTTAAATACAGTAACTCAATTTTTAGGAATTAATTTGGAAAATCAATGGAATAATCGGTGGGCATGGAATTGGGGAAATGTAATACAGGTCAATTCAATTATCAATCCTTCTATTAGAAATTATGAGGAGCGTTCTGAACCGAATTTTTCAACCAGGGCGGTAATTCATTTTAAAGATAATCAACATTTTTCATGGGATAGTGGAATTGAATATCAAATTGGCCAATTCAATTCTTCTACTTTTGGAAATTTTTTCGGAAAAAAAGATACTTTACAAACGATATTAAATACCAATATTCAGCAATTAACCTATTTCAATCAGGTAGATTATCAATTTTCAAACCAATTAACCCTTACCGCCTCAGCAAGTTTAAATTATTTAAATTATGAGTTTAAGGCGAATGAGCTAATCCTATCTCCAAGATTATCCTTGGTTTATTCTCCAAATAAGTTTCATAGTTTAGTTGGAAAAATATCCCATGGATTTTCGCCACCAAGTATTTCAGAGATTCGTCCGAGTACAGGAATTTTGGATTTAAATTTAAAATCTGAAAAAGGTTGGAACAAGGAAGTGATTTATCGGGGGAAATTAAATAAACTTCCGATAAATTGGACCATTAATGCATATCTTTTTAATTTAAATGAGACAATTGTTGTTCAGACGGCTTCAGATGGAGCAGATTTTTATGCAAATGTGGGCTCATCAATTCAAAGGGGTGTGGAGGCAAATATTAATTTTGAGAATCGGATTAATTCTTCTATAATTTCCTTTTCTTTTCAAAATTCTAAATTCAAAGAGTCTGGGAAATACCTTCCAGGAATTGCAAACAACACTTTATTTCTTACTGAAATTATTCAATTGAGTAAAAGGGTAAACTGGACAATTCAATTTCAAAAAACAGGTAAGATGTATTTAAACAATGCAAATATCTATGAACTCCCGAGTTCTACTATCTGGAATACAAAATTGGATTATGATTGGAGGATTAAAGAATTAAAATTTAATACATGGATTTATATTGATAATATCTTTGACTTAACTTATACCTTAGGGCCTGATCTAAATGCTTTTGGAAATCGCTTTTATAATGCTGCTCTTGGAAGAAACATTTCCTTCGGTACAAGGTTAAGACTATAAACCCTATTGAAATGTTAAAAAAAGTACGTTATCAGGCATTTACTGACTATTTTTCCAGAGAATTTCCTCAGGCAGATACGGAATTGGAATTTTCCAATCCTTTTGAATTATTATTGGCAGTGGTACTCGCAGCCCAATGTACGGATAAGAGAATTAACCAAATATCACCCGCTTTATTTGAGCGATATCCAAATCCAGAAGCTTTAGCAAATTCAAGTGTTGAAGAAATCTTCACTTATATTCGATCTGTTTCATATCCGAATAATAAAGCCAAGCATTTATATGGACTTGGGGTAAAATTAGTTGAACAATTTAATAGTGAGGTACCTGGTACAATGGAAGAATTACAATCTTTACCGGGAGTAGGAAGAAAAACAGCGAATGTTATATTATCGGTAATATATAATCAACCCGCTATGGCAGTAGACACTCATGTATTTAGGGTTTCCCATAGACTAGGTTTGGTTGGAGCTAAAGCAAAAACTCCTTTGGCAGTTGAACAAGAATTGGTGAAAAATATTCCTGAGGAAATGATAGCTAGGGCGCACCATTGGTTGATATTACAAGGAAGATATATTTGCTTAGCGCGAAAACCCCAATGTGGAAAGTGCCAAATAACGCATTTTTGTAAAAGTTTCGAAAAATGGAATACATAGAATATTTTGCTGTTGTTTCTTCTTTGATAGGCGTTTATCTTTCTATCAAACAACATATACTAACCTGGTTTTGGTATATTTTAGCAGCAATATTATATTCTATTGTATTTTTTGAGGCGGGATTATATTCCGATATGGAACTTCAATTTTTCTTTATTGTTTCAAGTATTTTCGGATGGATAAAATGGAATAAATTAAATAAAGAGTGGAAACCAGAAATGACCAAAAGCTCTTATTTATTTTTTGGAATATTGATTAGTTTAATTTTGGCCTATGGTTTGGCGGAGATTCATTTAAACTATTTTGAAAATGTAAGCTTAGCTTATTTTGACGCAGCCTTGGCAATGCTCAGTATCTTTGGCACTATTCTTGAGGCAAAAAAGAAAATAGAATCATGGTTATTCTGGATTATTATTAATATTTCCTATGCTGGAGTATATTTTTATAAGGATTTAATTCCTAGTTCGGCCTTATATTTTATATTTGTAGGACTTTCCTTAAAAGGTTTATTTGAATGGAGAAAAAAAATATAATAATGGAAAGATTTAGTATTATAATTTAAATATTATATTTGCAAAAATTAAAAAAAAAAGACATTTATTTAAATTGATAAATTTTATGGCGACAGAGGAGAAAAACCGTTATTCTGCAGAAGAATTAAAAGAATTTGAAATAATCATTCAGCAAAAACTTGCGGAAACAAAAAAAGAACTTCAATATTTAATGGAAACATTATCCAAAAAAAATGACTCTGGAACAGATGATACTGCGTCCAATTCAAAAATTTTGGAAGATGGAGCTGATACAGCTGAGAAAGAATCCATGAACCAATTAGCTGGAAGACAACAAAAATTTGCAGATAACCTTGAAAAAGCTTTAATTAGAATCAAGAATGGAACCTACGGGGTATGTATCGTAACTGGAAAATTAATTTCTAAGGAGCGTTTAAGATTAGTGCCTCATACGCAACATTCAATTGAGGCAAAATTAATGCAGAGATAATGAGTCTTTTTGAAAATAATCGGTTAGTTGAATTAGTTAAAGGCTATATTGAAACCAAAATTGAGTTAATTAAACTTGATTTCAAGGAAACAATTGAGGGGCTTTTTAATCGAATATTTTCATTCTTATTAATTGCCGGACTATTAATCATCGGGATTTTATTAGTTTTATTCGGCATATCTGAATTATTAAATAAAATTTTAGAAAGTGATTATTTAGGATATATAATCTCCGGATTAATTTCAATAATTGTTTCCATTATTTTAATGAATAAGCAAAAAAAGAATCTCTAATGGCGATTTCAAAGGCAAATAGAAGGGACTTAGAATCTAAATTAAATTCAATTGAAAAGGAATTGGATACGGAGGTGGATGAAATAAGTGGCACTCTGAAGAAAGGTGTAAAAACAGCCCTGATTGCTGGAGGAGTTTTGGCAGGAGGATATTTACTTCTATCCCTATTGAGCGGTGATGATGAAAATGAGGAAGAAGAGGAGATCAAAAACAAACCAGGGGAAAGTCTTACAAGTATTCTTGCTAGTATAGGTGCGGCAGTAGCTTTAGAGGCAGGAAAAGATTGGTTGGAAGACTACTTAGAAAAAGAATAACCTATTTTATATGATTCATACAATGCGTTGGTTTGGGCCGCAAGACCCAGTACCACTTATGCATATACAACAAGCCGGCTGCTCAGGTATTGTCACAGCTCTACACCAAATTCCAGTTGGCCAAATCTGGACCAAGGAGGAAATTCAAGAAAGAATTGAAATAATTGAAAAGGATAATGATTCACATTCGAGTCTTCATTGGTTGGTAGTGGAAAGTCTGCCTGTTCATGAGGATATAAAAAAAGGCCTTCCGAGCAGAGAAAAATATATTGAAAATTATATTGAGAGTTTAGAGAATTTAGCCGCTAAGGGGATTTTCACTGTTTGCTATAATTTCATGCCTGTTTTGGATTGGTCAAGAACAAATTTAACCTATCGTTTTGAGGATGGATCTGAAGGGTTGAGATTTGACATGATCGACTTTGCTTGTTTTGATTTATTTATTTTAAAAAGGCCCAATTCAAAAAATGACTATTCCGAAGAAATCTTTAAAAAAGCGGAAGAGAAATTTTTAAATCTAAATTCAACCGAGAAAAAAGCATTAGAAAACACCGTACTTTTAGGCTTGCCTGGTTCTGAAGAGGCTTTTGAATTATCCAATTTCCAGGATCTGCTTAATAATTATAAAGAAATTGGGGAAAGGGAATTAAAGGAAAATCTTTTTTATTTTATTCAAAAAATTGGACCTTCAGCTAAAAGATTAGGGATAAAACTCTGTATTCATCCAGATGACCCTCCTATGCCTTTGTTGGGACTACCGAGAGTTGTAAGTACAGATATAGATTTGGAGGAATTGATGAATGCCTTTGATGAGCCATGCAATGGAATCACTTTTTGTACTGGATCCTTAGGTGTAAGACCTGATAATAATATCAATGAATTATTCAAAAAATATGCCAATAGGGTTCATTTTTTGCACCTAAGAACAACGAAAAGGGAATCAGAAAGTC
>JBJOIA010000189.1:0-10784 GCA_046047395.1 Bacteroidota bacterium
TGTCGGTACTTTAGTGAACAATAGTAAATTTCTTCCTATGAAAGAGATTCTTGCTCTTGGAATACCAATCTTCTTTAAAATTCTTTTTGGAATATTATAAGAAATAGAAACCTGTCTCAATTTAAAATAAGTTGCAACATAGGTTGCTGCTTCAATATTGTCTCTATTGAATCCATTCCCATAATAATTATAGAAATATCCTGTATAACCTGCTCCACCTGCTGGAACAGATACTGTATTTTCAACTAAATTCCCAGCTTCATCATACATCCAGCCGGGTCCAACTACTGATCCCTCTTTCTCTAATGTATAAACTGGTTCCCCATTTGCATCATAAGAAACTGCGTATGAAGTTCTTCCCTCTAATGTGGATAATGGTAAATTTGGATCGTCATTATTTGTAATGGCTCCACCTGTTGCATATAAGGCATGCGAACGGGAATAAATCCTTCCTCCTAATTGTCCGTCAAATAAAAAATCAAAACTTAAACTCTTATATGAAAATGAATTATTTATACCTAATCTCCAGTCTGGTTGATAGGAACCTGCAGAAACCTTATTCTTTGTAATGATAGGTAAACCATTTTTATGAATGATCCTTCCATCAGGTCCTCTTTCAAATCCTAAGCCATAAAGCTGTCCAAGTAATTTTCCTTTTTCAGCAACATATTCTAAATCAGCCCCTCCTTCATCACCAGGGAATACATCTGCAACGATAGAATATCTTCCAGATTTAATTACATCTGGTAAACTTTCTACAATAGCACGGTTTCTACCTGCATTGAAAGTCATATCCCAAGAGAATGCCCCTTTATCAATAATTCTTCCTGCTAGCATAAGTTCAATTCCCTTATTAGAAATTTCGCCTCCATTGGTTAAATTATTCTTATACCCACTCACTGTTGCCACTGGTAAGAATATGACCTGATTAAATGAATTCATATTATAATACGTAAAATCCATTCTTGCTCTTCCATTAAACATTCTTAAATCCAATCCTAATTCTCTGGATTTGGTACGTTCATTCGTTAAATTCGGATCTGCAATGGTTGAATTCGTAGTGAAAACAGCTTGTGAACCAAATGCTGGTCTTGGAGTAAATGAGTTACCAAATGAATAAGGAGGTGCTCCATTTCCTACTTCAGCATAAGAAGCCTTGAATTTTAGGAATGAAATAGATTGAGGCATATCAACCAACTGCGAAATAATCGTACTCAAAGCCAATGACGGATAACCAAAGCTATAATTTGACCCCGCCAATCCATCAATTGGATTGACCAATGTTGAGTTCCAATCATTTCTGAAGGTAGCATCTAAATAAATACTATTTAGATAAGAGAATGTCCCTACCCCAAATACACTATTTATACCAGTTTTTGTTCTCTGAGATTCCACTAGGACACCAGAACGTGCATTCGTTAAGGTATATATACTCGGTCCAGTTCCAAATAATTGTAATTGCGGGTTATTGGCAATTAAATTTTTTGCATCCTGGCGCATAATATTTCCTCCAAGCTTTAATCCAATCCCAAATTCATGATATTCAGATTGGTCTTGGTGAAAATCTATTAAGAATTCTGTATTGGTCTCAGAAAAACGAATTTCATCTTCTCGATAGGACCCCTGAAGTACCCCTTTTGTAGATGGTGCTCTTTTATATTGTCTTCCTTCAGCTAAAACATCAGCTCCATATCTAAAACGGAAGCTCAAATTTTTATTATATTCATAGTTTAAGCGAATATTCCCAATTAATCGACTACTTTGGAAAGAATTTGTATTTTCCATTGCAATTAACCAAGGATTATTTACCCATAAATTTTCCACATAACGTTGTTGAATTCCTTCTTGACCTGGCTGCCAATAATCCCTTAGGTCATCAATAGCAACCTGACGAGGAAACCATAACCAGCCATACATAATGGAAGAAGATTCATCATATCCTGCGTTTGGAATATTTCCAGATTTAGAGTTTACATACATTGAATTAACTCTAAATTTTAATTTATCATCGAATAATTTTCTTCCAATACTCAATTGAAGAGTATTCCTATTTAAATCTGTATTTGGAACAATCCCCTTATTTGTCAAATTTGTAAAGGAAATTCTTGAATCACCCAATTCATTGCTATTATTTAATGAAATATTATTAATTGAATTAACTCCTGTTCTAAAAAAGTTTCTAACATTATTAGATGCTGGAGTAAATGGTACGGCCTCTCCATTAGAATTAAATTGTTTGATCAATTGACCATTCATTTTTGGCCCCCAATTCTCTCCATAAGCTTCATAATATTGTGCACTTCCAATATAGTTTGAGCCATTTAGGTAACTATATTTTCCACCTCCACCAAAACCATATTCATTTTGATAATCTGGTAGTTTTAACACGGATTGAAAGGTAGTAGAAGAATTAATATTTACACCCCAACCATTTTTTGAGGATTCACCTGTTTTTGTTTCAATTAAAATAACCCCATTGGCAGCTCTAGATCCATAAAGAGCTGATGCAGCTGGTCCTTTTAATATATTCATCGACTCAATATCATCTGAATTAACAATCTGTGCTGCATTCCCAAAATCAATTGTTGTTGAGCCATTTAAACCATCATCAAAACTATATAAATCGTTTGTGATGGGCATACCATTCACAACAAATAATGGTTGATTATTTCCTAGAAGGGAAGAGGCTCCACGAATATTTATATTGACTGATGCTGTTGGCCCGTTGGAACTACCAGAAATATAAACTCCAGAAACTTTGCCTGCAAGGGCGTTAACTGGATTATTTGTTTTTACCTTTGAAATTTCCTCCCCATCTACTTTTTGAACAGAATATCCTAGGGCTTTTTCCTCTCTTTTAACTCCTAAAGCAGTTACAACTACTTCATTTAATTCAGTAATATCTTCTTTTAAAGTTACTATTAAAGTATTTCGCCCATTTAGAGGGACGTCCTGCGGCTGAAAGCCAACTGCTTTCACAGTAAAAATTGCGTTTTCTTGATTTTCGATAGAAATTTCAAAGTCTCCATCAAAATTAGTTGTTGTTCCTTGTGTAGTGCCTTTTAACAAGATGGATGCCCCAGGGATTTCTAATCCCTTTTGATCTGAAACATTTCCTGTAATCGTTGTTTGTCCAGTTACTTCCATTGAAAAAAGTAAAAAAAACGTAAACAAAGCACCCACAGAGTGTTTGTAAAATTTCATCATTTAAATGAGTTTTTAATTAAAAAATGATTAACCAAGATGTAGATCAGTAAGACAAAAATCAAAGTGCCAAAAACAGATTCCCAACCATGACATAGGTTAAACGGCAGAGAGCCGAATTGAGGTGAATCTAGAATCAACAGTGACCCTTGAATTACCGAAAAGATGCACAAAAATACAGCTTTATTTTGTTTAATGCAAATTTTAGTCTAATTTGACTTTCCTATCAGCACTAAATTATGCCTAATAATAGCTATCAAATTGAGCGAATAAAACAACGATTATATCGCCATAATTTGGTGGAAAAAAAAATGTTTGGCTTTCATATTTTTATGCTGAATGATGCCATACTTATAGGTTTAGGAAGAAATAAAAATACTGGCGAAGATGTACTTTTGGTCCGGATAGGTAGGATTTTGGTAGATCAATTAATTTCTGAAGGGAAATGCAGACCTATGGATCCAGAAAAAAATTCTATGAAGGCATTTGCCTTTGTAGATGCCGAAAATTTTGACCTAGATTCAGACCTTGATTTTTGGATTGAAAAATCTTTAAAATTTAATTCAGAATTATAAGGATTAGCCCTCTAATTTAGGGTTCATTAACCAAAACCATAGGGGAGGGATGAGTGCTATCATCATGGAAGTTGGATATCCAAAGGGTAAATGTAAGCTCTCCTCTTTACTTTCTAATAATTGATATTTTTTAGAGGAAATATGATGGTGATCCGAATGCCTAGTTAATTCGTATAAAACATATCTACCTATTACATGGTCAGAGTTCCAAGAATGCATTGGTTTTACCCTTTCAATTTTACCATTTTCTAATTTTCGTCTTAGTCCATAATGCTCTATATAATTTATTGTTTCTAATAATAAAATAGCGAAAATGGCTATTATTATCCCGAAAATAGGCCCCTTTATTCCTAAAAATAAATAAAGAACAAAAAGATAGGATATTTGAATAAGGGTATAGTAAAATAAATCATTTTTGGGGCTAAAGAATGAATACCCCTTTTTATTTAATAATTGAAATTGAATTTTCCAGGCACTTTTATATTGAATAAAAATTGTAGTTGCCCAAAAATGATAAATAAATTGATTTTTTTTCGCGGAGGCACCATCCTCATCCGTGCCAACATTTTTATGATGGCCAAAATTATGTTCAATATAAAAATGCATATATAAAGCTGGAATTAAGAAGATTTTAGCAAGAGTCTTATCAAAACGAGAATTTCTATGTCCTAATTCATGCGCTACATTAATACCATTTGTACCAACTAAAATTCCAAGGCTAGAAATAACTCCTCCCAATTCAATATGAGTTAAACTCTGATTTCGAATAATATGAAAACCATAAATTAATAAACCCAAAATCATGGGGAAATTCAAATATAGAAGCCAATCGTAAAATCGATGATTTTTAATAGACTCAGCATCTTCTTTGCTTAGATTTTCTTTATTTATTGGGATAATAGAGTCCAAAATTGGTACCAAACCAAAAGCATATCCAAGGGTGATATAAGAATACCCTGATAATAAATATAAACTTAAAAAAGTGCTCAATGGGATACTATAACCTAAAAGATATTTCATAATCTACTGGTTTTCAGCGGTAAATTAGGATATTTTTTATCAAAAAAAAAGCCCTTACAAATAAAATTCGTAAGGGCTAAGCATAGCACTTTTATCTCCAACCACCCCCGAGGGAATGGTATAGACCAATTAGGGCTAGATATTGTTCCTTTTTTGTTTCGACTAATTCAATTTTTGCTTCAAGCGCATCTCGCTGCGTCAGAAGTACCTCCATATAATCCGCTCTCGCAGATTGGAATAAATTGGTTGAAATTTTGATTGAAGTTCCTAAAATATTGACTTGATTATCGATCGCATCAAATTTCAATTGCATATTTTCTATATTCTTTAATTGATTATATACTTCCCTATGCGCATTAAGAATTTTCTGCTGATAATTCGTTATTGCTTGTAATTGCTTCGCATTTTTAGAATAAAAATTCGCGTTTATCTCATTTTTATTTACCAATGGGCCAACCATATCACCTACTAAGGAATAAATAATTGAGGCCGGTAGGTTGAAAAAATATTTTGGACTAAAACTTTGAATTCCCAAACCTGCATTTAGTCCAAAACTTGGTAAAAATTCTGCACGAGCAACCTGAACATCGATTTTAGATGCTATCATTTCTAATTCTGCCTGACGAATATCTGGGCGGTTTTGTAATAATTGAGCTGGTAGACCTTCTTGGATTACCCAAGGTTTTGAATTTAATAGGGGAGTCCTTGCCCTTTGAATTGGCTGAGGGAATCTTCCTACTAAATAATTAATCCTGTTTTCAACCTCAATGATATTCTGCTTAATTTCAAATATTCTGCTTTGATTTTTGAATAATTCTGCCTCAAATCTTTTAACTGCTAATTCAGTAACTCGCGCAGATTCCTTTTGAAATTTCACAATTTTTAAAGCATTTTTTTGAATAGCAATGTATTGGTTAATAATTTCTAATTGATTATCCATTCCCAATAATTCATAATAGGATTGTGCAATCTCCGATACTAAATTCGTAACCAAAAAGTTTTTTCCTTCCGTGCTCGCCAAATAACGATTAAAAGAGGCTTGTCGGTCATTTCTTAATTTCCTCCAAACGTCTAATTCCCATGAAAAATTAGCCCCTACCATCAGGTCAGTTAATGGCTCAGGAAATTCCTTCCCCGGCGCAATTTCATTATTTGCCTCCAAAGCTCCATTCCGGGTATATCGCCCAACCTTGTCCATCCCCAATCCTGCTCCATACCTTAGAAAGGGTAAATAAGCTCCCTTTTTAGCTAAAACTTCATTTTTTGCAATTGAAATTTCCTGTTTTACGATGTTTAATTCCTGATTATTCGCTAAAGCAGAGTCTATTAGATTCGCTAAATATGGGTCATTAAAAAATTGCTGATAATTTATTTCAGCTGAATTTGTACTATCCTTACCCATCACATAAGCTCCTGGTTGAGTATATGTTGCTGAATGTTCAGCGATTTGTGGGACTTTACATCCCACAAGGCTGAACGCAAACATAATTAACACAACACTACTCAATTTCTTTATATTTCTCATTTTACAAATGTTCTGATAATGGTTCATCTTCTTCGTCCTTTATTAATTTTCTCTTGGCTGCAATGGATCCAAAGACTAGGTAAAGACCTGGCACAATGATAACCCCAAATACTGTACCAAATAGCATCCCTCCTAAGGCTGCACTACCAATAGTTTTATTGGCAATTTCGCCTGGTCCATGAGCAAATACCAATGGAATTAAACCCATAATAAATGCAAAGGATGTCATTAAGATAGGTCTAAATCTAGCCTTTGATCCCTCAATTGCAGCTTGGAAAACCGACATTCCTTCGGCATGTTTTTGTTGAGCAAATTCCACAATTAATACTGCGTTTTTACCCAGTAATCCGATCAGCATAATAACTCCAACTTGGGTATAAATATCATTCGATAATCCCATTTGTTTTACAAACAAGAAGGTTCCGAATATACCTACTGGTAGAGATAGAATTACAGCCCAAGGAATAATGAAACTTTCATATTGTGCTGATAATACCAAATACACAAAGGCTAATACAATTAAGAATATATAAATAGATTCATTGCCTCTTCTCACCTCATCAAAGGATAATCCTTCCCAATCTATATCATATCCTCTTGGTAAGGTTTCTTTGGCCACTTGCTTTACTACATTGATAGCCTCACCTGAAGACACTCCTTCCACTGGTGCCCCCCTTATTGCCGAAGAGGTATACATATTGAATCGGGTAATTTCATTCAAGCCAATTCTTTTTTCAATTTTCAAAAAGGCTGAATAAGGAACCATCTCATCCTTATCATTTTTTACATAAAGATTTAATATATCAGATGGAACACGTCTAAAACTAGGGTCTGCCTGAACAAATACTTTAAAAAATCTTCCAAATTTGATGAATCCCAAATCATATGAACTACCAATTAATATGGATAAATTGTCCATCGCCTTTCCAATTGATACCCCTTTTTGCATGGCCGCATCATTGTCAATGATTAATTCATATTGTGGATATTCTGCTGTAAAGAAAGTAAATAAGCCCTTCAACTCTTTTCTTTTTCTTAAAGCCTCCATAAAATTCTTATTCACCACATTCAACTCCTCATAATCCTCCGAATTAGTCTTATCTAATAATCTTAAGGCAAATCCTCCTGCCGCACCATAACCTGGTACTGCTGGGGGTTCAAAAAATTCTATAATTGCCCCTAGATTTTCTGTTTCCTTTTCTAATTCTTCAATAATTTCTAAAACTGATTTATCTCTTGAACTCCAATCCTTTAAATTAATTAAACATGTTCCCGCATTTGATCCTCTACCCTCTGTTAATATTTCAAAACCTGCTAAAGTAGAGACTGATTGAACCTCAGGTAATTCTCTACAAATCTTTTGTAATTTTAAAGATACATCGAAGGTTTTTTCTAAGGTCGATCCCGGAGGGGTTTGAATAATCGCATAAATGATTCCTTGATCTTCATTCGGAATAAATCCTGGTGCTAAGCTCCTAGATACTCCAAATATTCCGAATCCAAAACCAATTAGGATACTAAAGGTTAAGACCCTTCTATTAATAATTAATTTAATTAAGCCTATATAACGCCCAGTAAACTTGTCGAATATCCTGTTAAATCCATCAAAGAATTTATCCATGATACTCTTTTTCTTCTTTCCATGATTATTTTTTAATATCATGGCACATAATACAGGTGTTAAGGTAAGGGCTATTAATCCAGAAAGCATAATGGATGTTGCCATTGCAACAGAGAATTGTCTGTAAAATACCCCAACTGCACCTGGTAAAAAGGCAATTGGTACGAATACAGACGCCATTAAAAGCGTAATCGCAATAATTGCTCCAGAGATTTCTCCCAATACCATTTTTACAGCCTTGTAAGGCCCAACATGTTTTTCCTCCATTTTAGCATGAACTGCCTCCACCACCACAATCGCATCATCCACCACAATTCCAATTGCTAATACTAAGGCAAATAGGGTGATTAGGTTGATTGTCATCCCAAACATTTGCATAAAAGAAAATGCCCCAATCAAGGAAACAGGAATCGCAATTATCGGAATTAAAGTAGATCTCCAATCTCCTAAAAAGATGAAAACCACGAGTGATACTAATAAAAATGCATCCCTTAATGTTTTAATTACCTCCTCTATTGAGGCATCCAAGAATCGAGATACATCGTATGATATTTCATAATCAACCCCCGGAGGAAATGATTTTTTCATTTCCTCCAAAGTCAATTTTACTTCCTCAATAACCTGAGAAGCATTTGATCCATAATTCTGCTTCAATACAATTGCAGCTGAAGGATAATCATTCAACTGAGAATATATATCATAATATTCACTTCCTAATTCAACCTTTGCTAAATCTTTTAATCGCAGAATCTCCCCATCTGGATTTGATCGAACGATTACATTTTCATATTGCTCCGGTTTATTATACCTTCCAACATAGGTTAATACGTATTCTAAGGATTGAGAAGTTTTACCAGAACTTTGACCAATTCTACCAGGAGACCCAATCACAGATTGTTCATTCAAGGCATCCATTACTTCATCCGTCCCTACATTATACGCTCTCATCCTGTCTGGATTCAACCAAATTCTCATCGCATATTGTCTCGAACCCAAAATCTGTACCTTTCCAACTCCTGGCAGACGTTGTAATTCAGGAAGAATATTTACGTTTGCATAGTTGAAGATATAGTTCATATCCATATTCTTCGTTTTACCATAAAGGTTGACATACATCAACATTTGTGGCTGAATACTCATAGTTCGAATACCTTCTCGTTGAACCAAAGGTGGAAGACGGTTTAAAACTTGATTTAATCTATTCTGAACAGTAACCGCCGCTACATCCGGGTCAGTTCCTAATTCAAAATAAACTTGAATATTTGCTTCCCCTGCAGATGTTGCATCAGAAGTCATATAACGCATTCTTGGGGTACCATTAATCGCTTGTTCCAAAGGAATTAATACTGATTTAGTTAGTACCTCAGCACTCGCTCCCGGATAGGAAGCAAAAACCTCTACTTTGGGTGGTGCTACCTCGGGAAACTGAGATTTTGGTAATGTATTGATCGCGATAAGACCCACAAATACAATGATAATTGCAATTACAATGGCTAATACCGGTCGTTTTAAAAATCTATTAAACATGGATTGATTCTTTAATTATTCAGCATAATATTTTAAATGTGAAATAACCTCCTCGGGCTCACTAAACTTGGTCTTAATCTTTTCCCCTTGCTCAACCCTCCTGATCCCTTCAATCAAAACCACATCATCTACTTTTAAACCTTTCTCAATTACAAACAAATCTTCTAATATTTTTTGAATTTTTATTTCTCTCTGTTGAACTACCCCCTCCTTGTCGATTACAAATACGAAGTTTTTATCTAAATTTTGAAATGAAGCTTTTTGTGGAATGATTAATGCCTTAGGCAATTTTGAAACCATCAAAATACTTCCCGTTTCACCATGTCTTAAAATTCCACCTTTATTAGGGAAAGTTGCTCTAAAGGCAATATTTCCTGTCTCATTATTAAAATCCGCCTCAATTGTTGAAATAGTTCCGGGATGTTCAAAAACTTGCTTATTCGCTAATAATAATTCAACTTTAGACATATCATTATTATCATTTAGCCCATATTTATAATTTAAATATTCTGCTTCTGGAACATTGAAATAAACCCACATTTGAGAATTATCAGATAAATGCGTTAATAACTCCCCATCCTCCACCAAGGAACCTTCTCTTACCTCTAAACGATCCATGATTCCATCAAAGGGTGCTCTAATCTCCGTAAATCCTAAATGAGCTTTCGCTAAATTTAACTCAGCATTCGCCTTATCTAATTTCGCCTTTGCAAGTGCTAATTCATTTTTTGATACTATATTACTATCTGCTAATGCCTTCGTATTTAAATATTCTATTTTTACAAATTCTGCCTCTGCCTTCGCTTTTTCAAATTCTGCCTGATACATAATCGGCATAATTAAAAACATTAATTGCCCCTTCTTTACAGTCTTACCTTCATCTACATAAATTTCTTGAATATAGCCTGATTCCAATGCTCTCACTTCAATATGTTGAATTGAGTGGATTTGACATACATATTGGTTGATTACTGAGGTGTCTTTAATAATAGGGTTCGTTACTGTGAACTCATTATTTTCTTTAAAATGTTCTTCTTTTTTAGAACCACAACTTCCCAAAAGTGCTAAAAGGGAAAAGCTGTATAGGAATACAAATAGCTTTTTCATTTTTAAAATGATAAAATTTTAGATTAGTATAGATTTGATAAAGCACATTGGCCTCTCAATCCATTGATTAAATAAATAAAATTGAAAAATTGAAATTGGGGATTAAACCCTTGAATTTTGGGTAGGTATTTTTATCGAACAGAAAACCAAATAAAGATCTGAACGCTTAATTCTAATATACGATAAATAATAATTAAGAAAACTT
>JBJOIA010000190.1:0-19928 GCA_046047395.1 Bacteroidota bacterium
TGATTAAAAATCCTATTAAGACCAAAGTTATTTCTCTTAAACTAATATTTGAATGAGCAATTAATGCGGATAATATACCCAAAATGAATAATCCATAGGTGAAATAAAAAGAACATGCCAAGCCAAGATAGACGCCAATTAAAAATATTCTATTCGAAATAGTGTTTTTATTTAATCTTTGCGCGATTTCAGTCCAAGCTAATATTAAAAAAGTTAAACCAAATAATTGTGCAGAGGGTAATTGAAACGCTGGATTAATAGCCGCAAAAATCAAAAATATAAAGAATATTGAATTCCCAGCCTGTGGAAAAATATTCAATCGGTTTACCCCCCTATTCAAAATTAATCCTTGAAGAATTAAGATAAGTTTACCAAGTAAATAATTGAAATTATAACCTAGCCCTAAAAAACTTATAAATTGAAATACCAAGGCAGATGCAGGGCTTAGTGAAGCAATAATATCTTTGTATAAAACCAAACCCTCAACGAGCTTATTTCCTACTAAATAATTCCTGAATTCAAATCGGAAAGGAAATTCTACAATTCTTTGATAAAAAATGCTCAATAAGATAGTTCCCAGCGCAATTACTAAGATTGGAATAAGGTTTCTGATTCGGATTAATTGATACATTTTCTAAAATTTCATACTAATATAGAATGTTCATTTTATTTTTTTATGAATTTTGAATTCTTTTCTGAATATTTGTGTAATGGAATCAATGAGACAACAAAAATTTGGGAAATTAATACAGAAAGATTTAAGTGAAATTTTTCATAAAGAGTATCAAAGCTTGTTACAAGTTGGGATGATAACGATCACAGATGTAAAAATGTCTCCTGACCTTTCTATAGCAAAAATTTATTTAAGTTTTCTTTTAGTGAAAAACCCTAATGAAATGGTAGACTTACTAAATGAAAAAACTAAAATGATTCGGAATTCTCTTGGACAAAAAATTCGTCACCAGGCAAGAATCATTCCCCATCTAAATTTTTATTTGGATGACACCTCTGAATATGCTGCTAAAATTGAAAAATTATTTGAAAATTTGAATATTCCTCCTGAAGAAAAGGATAGTGAATAATAATTATGAAATTCTCATTTTTCATTGCCAAGCGTTATTTTCAATCTAAATTGAAAAGCACCTTTATTTCCATGATGTCTCGCTTTACCATGGTTGGGGTCGCTTTTGAAGTAATGGCCTTAATTCTTGTTCTTTCCTTTTTTAATGGCATTCAAGATTTTCAAATTAATTTTTTCCAGTCCTATGAACCAGAATTAAGAATTGTTCCTGAGAATGGCAAATTTTTCAATTTTAATTCAAATGATTTTAAAGTTCTAAAAGAAAATGACCAAATTGAATTTGCCATAGGTGAGTTAAAAGATCAAGTACTTTTGAAATATGGCGAAAATCAGATAGTTGCCGATTTAATTGGTTTGGACTCGAATTTTATCCCATCCAAATCTTTTGAATCTTCCTTAATTGCAGGAGAATATGCCTTGAAATATGAAGATTTTCCAGTAGCATTAATAGGAGAGGGCCTATTCCTTTCCCTAGGAATGGATTTACGAAACCAATTATTACCAATCCAAATTTATTATCCTAATCGCAAAAGCTTACAAAAATTCAATGTGTTTTCTACTTCAAATTTAAAGGAATCCACCATTTTGCCGGGAGGAATATTTAGCGTTGATCCTGTTTTTGATTCCCAATCCCTTCTTGTAGATTTTGAATTCATGAAGAATTTAATTGGATTAGAAAATCAATATTCTTCAATTAGAATTATTAGTTCTGATCCCCTTTCGGTTCAGAAACAAATTCAAGATAGCTTAAAGGAAAAAGGTCTTAAAGTTTTAACGATTGAAGAACAACATCAAAATGTTTTACAAGCTATACAGATAGAAAGACTATTCGTAACCCTTATGATGATCGGAATCATTATTGTGGCTTCTTTTACCTTGTTTTTCTCCCTTTCACTTTTAGTGGTTGAAAAGAGAAAAGATTTAAAAACCATGGTAAGTATGGGTATCCAATCTAGACAAATTTTTCAAATATTTTTGATCGAAGGTTTATTAATAACCTTTGTAGGTACAATTTTCGGTATTATTTTAGCTATTATTCTGGCTTATATTCAGAATAGTTTTGGAATTTTAAAAACAGGTTTATCAGGAGATTTTTTAGAATCCTATCCGATAAAATTAATTACTCAAGATTTTATTTTAGTGATTTTTATTGTATTTATAGTTGGACTCCTAGCCTCCATTTATCCTGCTAAAAAAGCAGTGGATTATGCTAGCGAAAATTTAGGCTAAATATTTTTTATAAAGTGGTTTACGGTAAATGATTAATCCATATAGTCCGAGAAATAATAGTAAATCTAAAATCCTATTTCCAGCACGATATTCAATTTCATCCTTTATTTCTGTAATATTTTCCCCTTTTCGAATCATCCAATGTTGATGCTTCCATTTTTTTAAACCAAAGGGTAATCTTGTGCCTTCATCTACAAATAAATAATAATTTTCAGAATTTTCTTCCCTCGTAATAGTTCCTTCCCAATTTAATTTTATTCCAAAATTAAGTTCAATAGAATATTTGTCCCCTAATTTGCATCCATCAAAACGATTTAATTTGGCAGGAGGGAAGGGTGGGGATAGTTTTATGAATAAATCCTGATTGAACTTAGGAATTATATACTCAAGTTTATTATTAACTAATGTCTTAACGATAAATTTCATTAAATAAAGATAGCTGCAACTTTCATAATAATGAATTTGATCGTCTTCATTAATATGACCGTAAGTTTTTCAATTAAATTGAAATTTTCTTGATTTGATTTGGAAAGGTCTTTTTTAGTTGAATTTTTTTCAATAAAATCCTCTTTAGAAATTGAAATTGTTTTTTGAGAATTATTTGTTGAATCAACTAGGGTGATTTTTTCTGAAAATGCAATTGATTTTGTATCTACTATTCCAAAGGAAGAGCAAAATAAAAGGATTAAAAATGAGACAAAAATTAGTTTACTTTTTTTCATTTTAGTTGTTGATCTAAACAAACTTAATGAATTATTTTTTAAAAGCCTACCAAAATAGTGGATTTTAAGGAATTTGACCCTTTGCTTCCTCTGATTTTTTAGCCTGATCATCAATTTTACCATCTATTTCTTGAATTTCAAGATCTATTTGTTTTGATTTTTCCTCTAAAATCAAAGCTTCAGCATTCGCCTCATTTAAACGATTGGTATATTCTTCTATTTTAGCCTTATTATTTTGAATTTCTCTATTTATTCGATCCTTTGACTTGAAAATTCGCTCTTTTTCAAAATAAAGGTCATCTAATTTCTTTTTTTCTTTTCTAAATGCTAATTCTTTTTCCAAAAAAGGTTTAAAATCCTCAAGCCAAATAGTTGCCTCAGTATAACCATTTACCCCTTTTACCAAATAATCCTTTCCATTTTCAACTTCTATTGAAACAAACATTTTTAACTCCTCATTCGAACCATAATGAATTTTTGATTTCATTCGCATGTCTGAATAAGGAACATTCGGGATATTTACAGATCTACTCAAATAGGTATTTCTTTTTCCTTTTTTTACTGATCCGAATTTGCCTAAATAATGCACCCAAATATCCTCAACCTCTTTTTCCTCACCTTTTATATTTGTATAAAATCCAGGTTCATTTTTTCCTTCCACTTCATCTAATGCAGAAAATACCTGAGCCCTTGTCTCAATATTTAAGATCAAAATAAATAATAGTGAAAGAAAACTAAAGAATTTCATACACATGTATTAACATAATTTTAATTCGAAATTATGGGAATTTATATTCTTTTACAAATTGCCATTTCTAATTTCTCAAATTGATTTCTATAACAATAAAGAAAATGGTCTCCCCCAGGCTTCAATCCAAGTTTTTTGTAGATTTCATTTGGAGTTAAT
Organism: Bacteroidota bacterium; assembly: GCA_046047395.1. Taxonomy (GTDB): domain Bacteria; phylum Bacteroidota; class Bacteroidia; order Cytophagales; family Spirosomataceae; genus CAZVFE01. The sequence continues at coordinate 3,941 of JBJOIA010000190.1, forward strand.
GGGAAATTTTTTTGAATTATCTCAATTTTTTTTCCCAAGATTTCCTCTACTTTTCCCTTTTCAAATTTCCCCGAATAACATATTTCAAAAATTTTTCCCTTAAAATCCTCCATCAACATATTACTACTATATAAGTGAGTATGGATACCTAGCTTCCATAGATTTTCATTTTGAATTTGTTTAAAAAATCCTGCCTTAAGTATTCCAACGTGTGGTTCGTATAAATATTTTCCAATTCCTCCTAAATATTTTTTCTTTTCTTTTTCCATGGATTTTTTACCTGAATAAATAAGTAAAGGTGGTTTATTGGTTTTCAACTCAATTATTTCTATTGGTGGGTCAAAACTTTTTTCCTTCGTTTTTCTAATTAATATTTCCTTTACCTCTCCCTTAAATATAATTACCCATATTTTCTGGACTCCCTCTAATTCTTTAATAGATTGTTCAATATCGAGCATCGGACTCAATTTGAATAAATAGTTCAAATCTGGTTTTTCCTTGATTAATTCCACTATGTTAGGCTGGCAATCTGCTAGTTTATAGAGTTTTTGTCCGCTTATTCCTCTTCTATCAGGATCGGCAAAGATCCAATCAATTTCTAGTTTTTCTTTAAGAATAAATTCCATTCCATCTCCCAATTTCCATTCAACTTCCGTATTTAATACCTGATGATTATATTTTGAAATTTCGAATAAATTCTCATTCTGTTCAAAGGTCCTTATTTTATTCTTTTTGTTTAAAGAAAATCCCCAAGAGTCCATTCCCATTCCTCCCGTAATGTCGATAATTTTTCCTTCTATTAAATTTGCTTTAAAGGCTGCGGTGGTCTCTGAAGAACCTTGTTCCAAGGATAAGCCATAGGGAAAAAATATGGCCTTATTTTTGCACCATTGGGGTGCCTTATCTTTCATTTTTTTCCTAGATTCGATTTGTTGAGCTATTTTTCTCCCATCAATATTTTTTTGCTTATTTAAAATTAGAGCCAATTCAAATGAATCTTTGTCCCCAAATTTTTCTATGATATCTTGTTCTTCTAAGCTTAACATGAATCTTTTTTATTCAAATTTCAAAAATTATCCTAAATTTAACCTTAATTATGAAAAAAGTCCAAGGTATTCTTCTTGCTGCCGGAAATTCTTCTCGATTGGGCTTTCCAAAGCATCTTGTAGATTTTCAAGGGATTTCTCTGTTGGAGAATAGTATTCAGGCTATTCATCCCTTTATGGAGGAAATTCATATAATTTTAGGGGAATATCATTCCGAAATCAATACTTTAGTAAATTATTTGAATGAAAAATATCCAAATCTGAATTTTCATATTAATAAGAATTGGGAGGAAGGTATGGGAACTTCTTTAAGTTTTGGATTGAAAAAAATCCAATCAAATACTCCTGTATTGATTCATTTGGTCGATTTGCCCTTGGTAAATAGGAACCATGTTGAAATTTTGATGAAAAGTTTTGAAGAAAATTCACAGAAATTTATTGTTTCAAAACATCATGGACAATCCGCACCACCTTGTATCATTCCTGAGGCAAAAATTTCTTCCTTTTATAATTGGTCTGGTAGGGAAGGGTTAAATAAATTCTTTAAAACTAACCCAGATCTTTGTATTTTTGTGGAATTAGGAATTGATTTTGTGGATATTGACCTTCCTGAAGATTTGGATTATCTTAACAATACGATTGAATGAAAAAAAGGTATCTTATTGAATTTTCTTATGATGGCTCGGCGTTTTCTGGCTATCAGATTCAACCTAATGCCCCTACCGTTCAAGAAAGTATAGAAGAAAAACTTTCTTTAATTAATGGCTCAAAAATCGAAATAGTTGGTAGTAGTAGAACAGATGCCGGTGTCCATGCAAAACAGCAATTTGCCCATTTTGATTTAGAAAAAGAGATAGAAGGCGATTGGCCTTATCGGTTGAATAAATTATTGCCCTCGAGTTTGGCAGTACATTCAATTAAAGAGGTAAAGGAAGATTTCCATGCTAGATTTGATGCGATTTCCAGGAAATATGAATACCATATTGTTTCAGAAAAAAGTCCTTTTTTGTATAAATATGCTTATTGGTTTGGATTGAACCTGGATTTTAATAAAATGAACGAAGCCGCAAATCTTCTTTTGAAATACGAAGATTTTGAATGCTTTTCTAAGGTTCATACGGATGTTTTTACCTTTAATTGTACCATAAAACAAGCTTATTGGGAAATCCGATCACCCTCTCATTTTGTTTTTCATATTGAGTCTAACCGTTTTTTACGAGGAATGGTAAGGGCAATTGTTGGTACATTGTTGGAAATTGGTCAGAATAGAATGAGTTTGGAGGATTTTATGAAAATTATTGAATCAAAAGACCGTTCCAATGCCGGTCGTGCCGTCCCCGGTCATGGTCTCTTCCTAACGGAGGTAAACTACTAACTACGAACTACGAGTGACGAACTACAAACTACGAGTGACGAGCTACAAACTACGAGTGACGAACTACGAATGATGAACGATAAACTCTTCACTCGTACCTCGTAACTCCTATTTCGTACCTCGTAACTCGTACCTCGTAACTCGTACCTCGTACCTCGTAACTCTATAAAACTACTTCCCCAATATTTGCGGCTTGGTGTATCCGAATTTTGAAACCAGTGAGATCGATTTTTTTGACATTATACTTGCTTACCCAAATATCTGTAAAACCTATTTTTTCCGCTTCGGCGATTCTTTGTTCAATCCGCGTTACTGACCTTAATTCTCCCCCTAATCCTAATTCAGCAGCAAAGCAGGTTGTTTTTGAGATGGGTTTATCCTTATAAGAAGAAATGATCGACATTGCCGCAGATAAATCCAAGGCTGGGTCAGAGACTTTTATACCTCCTGTGATATTTAAAAATACATCCTGATTTCCTAATCTTAGTCCCGCTTTTTTCTCTAATACTGCAATTAACATGGATAACCTCCTTGAATCAAACCCGGTGGAAGTCCTCTGAGGATTCCCAAAATTACTTAATCCTACTAATGATTGAATTTCAATCATTAAAGGACGATTTCCTTCCATTAAGGTACCAACAGCCATTCCAGATTCTATTTCGTCTCTTTGCGACAATAATATCTCTGAAGGATTATTTACTGGCCTTAATCCTGATCCCAACATTTCATATATGCCTAATTCTGCCGTATTTCCAAATCTATTCTTGATGGTACGTAAAATCCGATAAATTAAATGTTGATCCCCCTCAAATTGCAATACCGTATCCACAAGATGCTCCAAAACCTTTGGTCCAGCAATTGTACCTTCTTTGGTGATATGTCCAACTACGAAAATACTCGTATTGGTTTCTTTAGCATACCGCATTAATTCAACAGTGCATTCACGAATTTGTGAAACTGAACCCGGTCCAGATTCAATTTTATCTGTAAACAAAGTTTGAATGGAGTCTACAATTAAGATATTGGCATCTTCCTCAATTATTTGTTTAAATATATTTTGGGTATTTGTTTCCTTTAATAAATAAAGATTTGGATTTTTTAATCCAATTCTCTCTGCTCTTAATTTAATTTGTTCCTCTGATTCTTCTCCGGATATATAAATGATTTTTTGATTTAATTGAAGGGCTATCTGAAGTAAAAGTGTAGATTTTCCAATTCCAGGTTCTCCACCAATAAGAATTAAGGATCCAGGAACGATTCCGCCCCCCAATACACGATCAAATTCAAAATCCCCCGTTAATATTCTTGGAGTATCCTCTGAACTTACCTCATCCAAGGTTTTTAATTTCCCAGATTGCTGATTTTTTATGGCCTTTTTCCAAGCATCCGAAGGGTCAGTCGGGGCTTCAATGATTTCCTCAATAAAGCTATTCCATTCTTGACAGGTAGGACATTTTCCCAACCATTTTGGACTATTATAACCACAGGACTGACATATAAAGGAAGTTTTAGTTTTAGCCATAAGGAAAATAGAATGTAAAGTCTAAAGTTACTAAAATTTTGGACTACAAAATAAACCTTTTTTTTTCCAAAGGTTTATTATATTTTTACGAATAAATTTAACCATTATGAAAAAGTTATCAAATTATAAGTTATTTGGAGGTTTAATATTTGTTTTATTTACTAGTTTTTCAAGTTTTGGACAAATTTCCGCAAGTAACATTTTTAGCCTAAGAATTAAAGGGGGAATGAATCTCTCTTCCGTTAGAACAGATTTGTTTAATAATGGAATAAATGCTGTAGTAAATGAAAGTAAAAATAATCAAATTGGATGGGTAGGAGGTGTTTCTGCTAGAATCGGTAAGACCTTATTTTTTCAACCAGAACTATTAGTTTCCCAAAAAGGAGGATCTTTTTCATCAAAAATAAATCTTGCTTCCGTAGTTACAAATAAAGTATTTGATTTGAAGTATACGAGCCTAGATGTGCCTTTATTAATTGGTTATAAAAAAGGGATCGTCTATATTTTAGGCGGCCCAGTAGCATCCTATTCAATGGCTGAAAATTCCGCTATTAAAGAGGCTGTTAAATCCTATTATAATGCTTGGGAAGAAAAAAGAGGATTAAATAAAACAAATTTTGGCTTTCAAGTTGGTGGAGGTATCCAGATTTTAGGAATAAGTCTAGATATTCGCTATGAAAGTAGCCTAAAAAATATAATTGATGAATCCAAATTACCCACAGGGGTAAAATTAGATTCTCGTCAAAGTTTAGTACAAGCCACGCTTGGCTTTAATATTATTTAACGAATGATTGAATCAATAGAAAAATTAAAAGAAGAAATAGATCAATTTGCCATTAAAAATGCTCAGGATTTAGAGAATTTTAGAATTGCTTATGTTGGCAGAAAAGGAAAATTAGCCGATTTATTCGATATGATGAAAACTGTTCCCAATGATCAAAAAAGGGCTATGGGACAAGCAATGAATGATCTTAAAAATCATGCTGAACAAAAATTCTTTGCTGCTCAAGAATCTTTTTCTTCAAAAACTACAGTAGAAATTCCTGATGACCTAACCTTGGTAGGTTCCTTATCCCAAGGAAATCTTCACCCATTAACCCTTGTTCGTGCTAGAATTTTAGAAATTTTTAACAGAATGGGTTTCAATGTGGAAGATGGACCAGAAATAGAATCTGATTTCTATAATTTTACAGCTTTAAACTTTCCGGCAGATCATCCAGCAAGAGAAATGCAGGATACTTTCTTCATTGAAAAATCCAATGAAAGTATTGAAAAGGATTTAATGTTGCGTACACATACTTCGAATGTTCAAATTCGTTTAATGGAACATAAAAATCCACCAATTCGATCCATTATGCCCGGTAGAGTTTATAGAAATGAGGCAATTTCAGCACGTGCCCATTGTTTATTTCATCAGGTAGAAGGATTATTCGTAGATAAAAATGTTAGCTTTAAAGATTTAAAAGATACCCTATACCATTTTGTAAAAGAAATGTTTGGAAAAGATACTAAAATTAGATTTCGCCCTTCCTATTTTCCTTTTACTGAACCTTCAGCTGAAATAGATATTTCCTGCCTTCTTTGTAAAGGAGAGGGTTGTAATGTTTGCAAAGGCGCAGGCTATGTAGAAATTGGTGGAGCTGGTATGGTAGATCCCAATGTTTTAAAAAATGTTGGTATTGACCCCACCGAATATTCCGGATATGCCTTCGGAATGGGTATAGAAAGAATCACGATGCTAAAATACCAAATCAAAGATTTACGTTTATTTACTGAAAATGATATTCGATTCTTAAAACAATTTTAAAATGAGTTTTTCTAAATTAAATAACCTTACAGGCTGGTCTGTATTCCTAATTGCCCTAATCACCTATACCCTTACAGTTGAACCTACCGCTTCTTTTTGGGACTGTGGCGAATTTATTGCTTGTGCCTTCAAATTAGAAGTTCCACATCCTCCTGGAGCCCCTTTATTCCTTCTCTTGGGTAGAGCTTTCGGACTTTTAGCGATGGGTAATTTAGAAATGGTTGCCTTCTGGATAAATATGCTTTCAGTAGTTGCCTCAGCTTTTACCATTTTATTTTTATACTGGACAATCACCTTAATCGGTAGAAAAACGATCAAAAAGAATGAATCCGAATATTCAGCTGAAGATAAAATAGGTCTTATCTTGGCAGGTACAGTGGGTGCATTAATTTATACCTTCTCAGACACCTTTTGGTTTTCGGCTGTTGAAGCAGAGGTATATGGTTTATCCTCTTTTTTCACCGCAATCGTGGTTTGGGCAGCTTTTAAATGGGAAAGAATCGAAGATGAAAAATCTGCCAATCGTTGGATTATTCTTATTGCCTATTTAATTGGTTTGTCTACAGGTATTCACCTTTTAAACTTGGTGACTCTCCCTGCTTTAGCCCTTTTATACTATTTTAAAAAATCGGATAAACCAAAGCTAAAAGGTTCAATTATCGCCATGATTTTAGGCTTGGTAATCTTAGGAATAATAAATTCATTTATCATTCAAGGACTTCCGAGTATCGCACTTTCTTTTGAATTATTTATGGTGAATACCTTAGGACTTCCTTATAATTCAGGAGCTATTTTATTCTTGATTTTATTAATAGGAACGATCATCTATTTCATAAATTATTCCTATAAAAAGAATAAGGTTAATTTAAATATTGCACTTTTTTCACTTGTTTTCATTCTTATAGGATATTCCTCTTATACGGTTGTATTAATTCGTTCAAGTTATAATCCTCCATTAAATGAAAATGATCCGTCTAATATTTTAAACTATCTAAAATATCTTAAACGTGAGCAATATGGTGATCGTTCTTTATTATATGGACCAGTCTTTACTTCTGAAGTAGAAGAGATAAAACAAGGAGATCCAATTTATAAAAAATCCAATGGCAAATACGAGGTTTATGCTCATAAACCCGATGTTACTTATTCAAATGAAATCTTATTCCCGCGTGTTTATTCTTCATCAGGGAATCATCCGCAATTATATCAAGAAAATTTAGGTTTAGCCCCTGGAGAAAAACCTACATTTGCAGATAATGTTAAATTCTTTTTTGATTATCAAGTGGGACATATGTATATGCGCTACTTAATGTGGAATTTCGTGGGTAGACAATCCGATTTTCAAGATGCTCCCACAATTGGTCCTTTTGAATCTACTGAAGATTTACCCTATAATTTAAAGACCAATAAAGCGAGAAATAATTATTATTTCCTTCCTTTAATTCTTGTTTTCATTGGTTTCTATTACATTTATTCGAAAAATGATAAAGATTTCTTTGTTACCACACTCTTATTCATTCTTCCTGGAATTGCTTTAGCCGTTTATATAAATTCTCCTCCTCAAGAACCGAGAGAAAGAGATTATATATTCGTTGGTTCTTTCCATTTTATGGCTATTTGGGCTGGTCTGGCGGTTATGCAATTGAATTCCTGGTTCCAAAAATTCTTGAAATCTACCGAATTGCGTTATGCTCTGATTGCAATATTTACCCTTTCTGCCCCAATTATTATGGCGCAGCAAAACTGGGACGACCATGATCGCTCCAGAAGATTATATCAAGTTGATTTTGCAAAGAATTTATTAGATTCATGTGCTCCTAACGCAATCTTATTCACAGGTGGAGATAATGATACATTCCCTCTTTGGTATTTGCAAGAAGTAGAAGGATACCGTACAGACGTTCGGGTTTGTAATCTTTCCCTTTTAGGAACAGACTGGTATGTAGATCAAATGAAACGAGATACCTACGACTCAAAAGCCCTACCAATAAGTTTTGTTAAAGATCAATTTAGAGAAGGAGTGAATGATCAGCTAATCTATAATAAGGCTGAAAATATAGATGTAATGTCACTTCCTCAATATATGGATCTTTTGCATCGAGATGATCCTAGATTGAAAGCACAAACAACAACAGGTGATTTTGTTAATACCCTACCAACAGATTCTTTGTCTATCCCAGTGGATATCCAAAAAGTTTCTCAATATGATTGGATAGATAAGGATTTATTACCCTTCCTTTCTAACCAGATTTCTTGGAAATTACCTACTCATAGTATTTTTAAAGATAAATTAATCCAATTAGATATTATTGCGAATAATGCTGTGAATGGTTGGACAAGACCAATTTATTTCTCATCTACCTTACCAGCTGATCAATACTTAGGCTTAAAAGAATGTATGTCGCTTGAAGGTTACGCCCTTAGGTTAATGCCATTTAAGATTCCAGGTGCTACAGACGGTTGGGTTAATGCAAAAATTGCAAAGAAAAACTTTATGGAAGTGTTCAAATGGAGAGGTTTGGATGATCCAAGTATTTACTATCATGGAGAATTTTATAAGGGTATTCCTTTAGTTTCTGCTAGATTGAATGTTTACAAAATAGCGGAACAATTAATCCGTGAAGGAGATAAAGCTGGAGCAATTGAACTATTGGATTTTATGGATGCTAAAATTCCTGATACCGTAATGGCCTATGATCAATTCTCCTCTTATTTTGCTTCTTTGTATGTAAGTGCAGGCGCCCCAGAGAAAGCCCTGAAAATTGCGAATACAATGGCAAGTAGAATTGAAAAAGATTTAGATTACTATGCCAAAAATAGGGAAGGGCATAATAATGATATTCAATTAGCCTTTTATGAATTGCAAATCTTTATGAATGCTTTCAAAGATATCATGCCAGAAGAAGCCAAGAAGTTTGAAAATATTTATTTAGAGAAATACGCTAAGTTCTAAAATAAAAAAGCCCATGAATAATAAGTTAATCATGGGCTTTTTAATATAATATTCTAGGTACTAACCAAAAATATCTCTTACCTTATCGAAAAATCCTTTTTCAGATTTTCCCGGATTAGGAGCAAAATTCTCAGATGTTCTAAGTTTTTCTAAAATCTCCTTTTCCTCTGAGCTTAAATTCTTTGGCGTCCAGATATTTACATGAACCAATTGATCTCCTGTAGAATATCCTTGTACTTCCTTAATTCCTTTACCTCTTAATCGTAAAATTTTCCCCGCCTGAGTACCCGGCTCAATGGAAATTTTTGCTTTTCCTCCTATTGTAGGTACCTCTACAGATGTTCCTAATGCCGCATCAGCAAAATTTATGTATAATTCATAAATGACATTATTTCCATCCCTTTTTAATTCCTTATTCTCTTCCTCTTCAATAACAATCAATAAATCTCCTGAAACTCCTCCTCTTGGTGGAAAATTCCCCTTACCGGTCATTGATAATTGCATCCCATCTGATACCCCAGCCGGAATCTTTATTGGTAATACTTCCTCCTCCAATACACGTCCTTCTCCAAAACAAACATCACATTTTGAACCAATCTGCTTTCCTTCTCCAGCACATGTCGGACAAGGGGAGGATGTTACCATTTGACCTAGCATGGTATTTTGTACTCTTCGAACTTGTCCTGTACCATTACAAGTTCCGCAGCTTTTTAAATCTGTACCATTTTTGGAACCGTTTCCACTACAAGATTTACATGAAACATGTCTTTTAACCTTGATTTTCTTCTCTACTCCATTGGCAATCTCCTCAAGATTTAATTTTAATTTAATTCTTAAATCAGTTCCTTTACGTCGTCTTGGGCCTCTAGAACCTCCAGAAAAGAAAGATCCAAACGGACTATCATCCCCAAATATATCACCGAAATTGGAGAAAATATCCTCCATATTCATTCCTCCTCCTCCAAAGCCACCTTGTCCACCCATTCCAGCATGTCCAAACTGATCGTATCGCTGCTTTTTCTCTGGATTAGATAAAACTTCATATGCCTCTGCTGCCTCTTTAAATTTCTCCTCAGCCTCCTTATCATCCGGATTTTTATCAGGATGGTATTTGACAGCCATCTTACGATAAGCCTTCTTAATCTCCTCCGCACTAGACGATTTCGTCACACCCAATACTTCGTAATAATCTCTTTTTGCCATTATATTATTTTTTCTAATCTCTAATCAGGAATTATTTTCCTACAACTACTTTTGCATATCGAATAACCTTATCATTTAAGATATAACCCTTTTCCACAACATCAATTACCTTTCCTTTTAAATCTTCTGATGGAGCATCAAATTGCGTAATACAATCATGAAAATCTGGGTCAAAATCCTTTTCTTTTGCTTCTAATTCCTTTAATCCAATTGATTTAAGGGAATTCATCATTTTTTGCATAATTAACTGAATCCCTTCCGGAATTTCTGCATTTTTGTCATTAAATGCCCGGTCAAAATCATCAATTACTGGTAATAATTCCTTAATTACTCTTTCCCCAGCTGTCTGAATTAACTCCATTTTCTCCTTCGCAGTGCGCTTTCGATAATTTTCATATTCAGAATATAAGCGAATATACTTTTCCTTTAAATCCTCCTCCTCAGATCCTTTTTCCTGTTTGCCTTCGTCTTCATTCTCTTCTTTTTCTACTTCATTGGTCTCCTCCATCTCTAGATTTCCCTCTGCTTTCATCTCATTTTCTTCCATATCTTTTTTCTTATCTTTCATTTTTTAAGTCTTTTTCTTAATCAATATGCAAATATATGACCAGTAATTGAAAACTGACAAAATTTCATACTAGTTCCAATCCTCTATCACAGCCGAGGACGGCTGCGCTAGTTCCATTTAATTCGTACCTCGTAGTTCGTAACTCGTAGTTCGTACCTCGTAGTTCGTAACCCGTAACCCGTACCTTGTACCTCGTAGTTCGTAACCCGTAACTCGTATCTCGTAGTTCGTAACTCGTAGTTCGTACCTCGTAGTTCGTAACTCGTACCTCGTAGTTCGTAACTCGTACCTCGTAGTTCGTAACCCGTAACTCGTAACTCGTATCTCGTAGTTCGTAACTCGTACCTCGTAGTTCGTAGTTCGTAACTCGTAGTTCGTAACTCGTACCTCGTAGTTCGTAGTTCATCCCTCCTCAATCTTCGCTCTTTTTCCAATTTCAATAACCTGCATATTCTGGACCTTACCCTCCGCTATTTCAAATCTTAAAGCCGTTTGAACCAAATGAAATCCATGCTTGCCAGCTGCTCCCGGATTCAAGAATAACATATTATTACGCTTTAAATCCCTTTTTACTTGTAAAATATGAGAATGTCCCGTAATAAATACATCTGGCAATCCCCGCGAAAATAATTCTAAAGCATCTGGTTTGTACTTAGATGGAGATCCCCCAATATGTACCATGCCTATTTTTACTCCCTCCACCCGAAACATCAAAATTTTGGGATACATTCGTCTTAAGGTCGCCCCATCAATATTCCCATATACCACTCTAATTTTCTTTCCATATTCCGCAATTTTATCTGATAATTCCACATTACCCCAATCCCCTGCATGCCATACCTCATCCGCCCACTCAATATGCTCTATCAACCGATTATCCAAATAAGAATGCGTATCGGATATTAATAATATTTTCATCATTTTTCACTCTCCTTATAGGCAGTCCACCAAAATCGTGCAACAGATATGGCCGATTCTTTCATTCTTTTTTCCACCGTTCCTCCAACTTCCTTTCCATAGGCATTTATAAATTCTTTCGTATAATATTGATAGGTTCGTCCGTTTCTCTCCACCGGATAAAATTTCGTTTCTTCCGTAAATCCTTTAGAAACTTCCTTTTCCTTTTCCAATAAATCCAGGACCATCCCATTCGATTCCTCCAATATTTTCCATATCTCTTCATCCACATTTTCAATAATCATATCCTCCTTTGAAAGGGTCATCCAATCAATCGATTCTGAAATCTTTAAATTTTCAACTACCAAAGATTCCCATAAGGCATGCGCCCCCTTTTGCCCCGTCAATTGTCCATCATAATTCTTCGTCGCATGTAAAGGTACATGAGCATCCGATACATAATGTCCTAAATCTGCCGCATAGAAAAGAATTGAATCTTTATTGTTCTGTCGAAATGCATCCACTAATTTCCTATATACCCTTGGCACCTCCCATTGAACCATTCCTTCCTTTTCAAAAACAGCCATTCCATATTTTTCAATTGCCTCTTGCTTATTATGTGGAATAGCCTGTAAATAATCCTCCCCAAATACTTCTGCATCCATATCTAAAAAATGCTTCGGGGCCTCGGTTTTATCCTCCCTTCTTCGCTCATCCGGACGAATTGAATTTTTTACTAAATAATCCTTATTTGTCCGAAAAAAAGAAATTATTTCCTCATCCTCCCCAATTCTTTGAATAATATCTACCGCCATCCCTTGTAAAGTTTTATGGCCTACATAACCCCACGAACCTAATAATACCCCCAAAAAAATAATTAAAAACGATTTTTTCATAAAAAAAGAAATTGAATCTTAAATTTACTTTAATATTTTTACATAATTCTTAATTTCTATTCACTTATTATTTTTCATGAACCTGAGTTCTTCAAATATTCATATTTCTAATTCAAACAAGATCAAATCCCTTGCCCAAAAACATGGATTTGCCTATTGTGGAATTTCAAAAGCTGAATTCTTAGAAAAAGAGGCGCCACGACTAGAATCATGGTTAAATAAAGGTTTTCATGGGGAAATGTCTTATATGGAAAGGAATTTTGATCTAAGGCTTGATCCAACACTTTTAGTCCCTGGAGCAAAATCCGTCGTATCCCTAGTTTATAATTATTTTCCACCTAAAACTGTTTATCAAAAAAATACAAAATACAAAATCTCAAAATACGCCTATGGAAATGACTACCACAAGGTTCTCAAGAAAAAAATGAAAGCTTTATGGAAAGATATCGAAGAAGCAATAGGAGTGGAGATGAAAGGACGTTATTTTGTGGATTCAGCACCTGTACTAGAAAAGGCTTGGGCGGAAAAGTCAGGAATCGGTTGGATAGGAAAAAATGCTAATTTGATCATCCCCAAAGCAGGTTCTTTTTATTTCATAACAGAATTGATTGTAGATTTAGAGCTAAAACCCGACGGACCAATCAAGGATTTTTGCGGAACTTGTACGAGATGTATTGAAGCTTGTCCCACCGAGGCCATCACCCCCTACCAAGTGGATGGTTCTAAATGTATTTCCTATTTTACTATTGAATTAAAGGAAAATGTTCCTGCTTCCATTTCCAAAGATTTTCAGGATTGGATTTTTGGCTGTGATATTTGTCAGGACGTATGTCCTTGGAATCGTCATGCTTCCCCACACCAAGAACCCGATTTTCTTCCTTCAGAAGAATTCCAAAATTATACTGATCAAGATTGGCAAAATATGACCGATGAATATTTTTATGAAATCTTCAAAAACTCTGCATTAAAAAGAAAAAAACCTTTTTTTGAGTGAAATTTTTAGTCCATGAATCAAGTACTAGCGCAGCCGTTTTCGGCCTACCAAGAACTAGCGCAGCCGTCCTCGGAAGTGCTAAAAAGTCTTCTAAGCTTAGATTAGTACAGGCAAGGTCGCCTGCGCTTGATGAAAAAATCATAAATTTTACTATTCTTATATCCTAAATTTTTTTTCAATTTTATTTTTGATTCTGATTTTCTTTAATAACTTTGATATAATGAATAATACCACTAATAAAATTTTAATGCCAATTGCTATTCCACTTTCAGTAAATATCATTCTTTAAATCGGATTAGCCTTCATTTTTTAATTTTTTGGTGAATATTCAAAAATTATTTTTTGCTTAAATCAAAATTTTTATAAAAATGAAAAAACTTACTTTATCATTAATTTTATCGGTTATTGGACTTTCTGCCATCGCACAAACTAAAATTTCAGAAGGACCCATATCAAATGCACATGCTTCAGCTGTATTGGAAGTTGAATCTTCTACTAAAGGTTTTTTACCTCCTCGGTTAACAACCGGTCAAAGAGATCTTATACTAAATCCAGCTAATGGTCTAGTTATTTATAATTCAACCTCCGGAAGAATTAATGTCTTTAGAAACACTCAATGGTATGAAGCAAGTGTTGGAGATTGTATTTCAGGTCCTTTAGTACTAAGAGATATTATTAATAATGCTACCAGCAGTACTTGGATGGATAAAAATCTAGGGGCATGTCAAACCCCTACAAGTAGTACCGATGCTTTGAGTTATGGAGACTTATACCAATGGGAAAGAAGATCTGATGGTCACCAAATTAGAAATTCTGCTACTACTTCAACAAACGTAAGTTCAAACCCTAACCATGGGGATTTTATTTTAGGTTCTAATTGGTATACCGGTAATGATGCTGGCAGCAGATGGGTCGGAATCTCTGCACCAAATAATCCATGTCCCGTTGGTTATCGCTTACCAACCGTTGAGGAATTTGATTTAGAATTTTCTTCTAATCTTGATCCGTCCTATACTTCTATTAAATTAACTTTAGGTGGGTATAGAAGCTCTACGGATGGTTCTTTAATTAATGTAGGTATTAATGGTTATTATTGGACTTCAGAGACAGATGGTGATGGAAATCCAATTTATTATATTTTATCTTTAAATGCAGGAGTACTTCATGGTGAATCTGACTCTGGAATATATAATGCAGCAACAGGAATGTCCGTACGCTGTAAATTAGACTAACGAAAATTATTTTTTTTTAAATGAAAAGCCTAACCAGAATAGTAATTGGATTATTGTATATTATTTCTTTTTCAACTTTTTCCCAAGTGAAATTAGGAAATTTATCAAATCCTATTAATTCATCAGCTCAAATGGAACTAGAATCATCCACCCGAGGTTTCTTGCCCCCAAGGATGACAGAAACCCAACGAAATTCCATTCCAGCTCCAGCTGATGGACTATTGATTTATAATACCACCTCCAATTCTTTGAACTACTATTCCAATGGAAAATGGCAAACTTGGAATAATACTATCCCTGAAGGCAATACAGCTGTTCTTAATTCTTTAACTTGCACTAATTTGAATAACATCCAAAGTGGTGAATTGAAAAGTTATAATGCCGTTGGGGCAAACCCTTCGGTAATTAATAATATACCAGCAGGTTTAACAGGGGTAAAGGATATTACCAATAGTGGAGCAAACAATGCCATTGCCTTAAAAGAAGATGGCACCATTGAATATTGGGGAAGTTATAATAATGTCTATTGGCCATTGAGTAGTTATATTCCTACCAATTTAACAGGTATAAAAGCCGTTGCTTCTGGGGAATATTTTAGTGCAATAGTGCAAAATGATGGCACTGTACAAGTTTTTGGGAGAGAAATTTTTGGTGGTAATAGTGGTTATAATGATAGATATACAGAACTTCCTGTTGGTCTAAACAATGTAACAGCCGTTGCAGTTGGTTGGACTTTTGGATTAGCCTTAAAAGCAGATAGTACAGTCGTTGGTTGGGGTGGACAATATTTTGCTCCAGATAATTTAAGATATGTAGGGGATGTTATTAGTGGGATTAATGCAGCTTTGGGTACAGAAAAAATTATTGCTATTACCGCTGGCCTAAAATTTGCCTGTGCCCTGACGAAAAATGGAAAAGTAATATGTTGGGGAAATCAAGGAGGAAATGCCATTAATGTTCCTACGGACGCCCAATCTGGCGTAGTAGAAATTTCTAGTAGTAGTATTGCTCAATTTGTAATGGCTAGAAAAAGTGATGGAACTGTTAGAATATGGGGAAATAATTCCGCCCATAATGAGGTTAATTCTACTTTAGCTAATCAATTAAACAATATTGTTTCCATTGCCGCTGGCAATAACGAAGCTGTAGCATTAAGAAATGACGGTACAATATTTCATTGGGGATATGGGGCACCAGATAATAACTATAAAGGAACAGTACCATTTAACTCCAATTTTTCAAAAGTCGTTACAGTAAATAATGGGGTATTGATTTTAGAAAGGTCGCAACCAACCTTAAAAGCCAATACCTATAATCTTGGTTTGGCTAATAACTCAACTACTTATTCGGGAGATCCTGGGGTGAGCTATCAACAACAAATATATTCCTCCATCGGAGTAAAAGGACTAACTGCTACCTTACCTGCTGGTAGTTTATCCTCTACCTCGGGTACTTTACCTCCCTTGGTAATTAGCGGTTACCCCGATAAATCTGG
>JBJOIA010000191.1:0-5260 GCA_046047395.1 Bacteroidota bacterium
AGAAAAAAACAAAAAATAGAATCTTCTAATGATTTCTTTTTGGCTGAAGGTTCACTTACTTGGTGGGCAATTGGTGCATCATTAATTGCATCGAATATTTCTGCCGAACAGTTTATCGGTACATCCGGAGACGGTTTTAAGATGGGTTTAGCGATTTCCACCTATGAGTGGATGGCAGCAGCCACTTTATTGATTGTAGCGATTTTCTTTATGCCAATTTACCTGAAAAATAAGATTTTCACTATGCCTCAATTCCTGAGACAACGGTATAATCCGACTGTGTCCTTAATCATGGCAGTTTTTTGGTTGATGCTTTATATAACTGTAAACCTTACATCAATTCTTTATTTAGGAGCTTTGGCAGTATCGGCTATTTCTGGTTTAGACTTAACAGTTGTAATGATTGGAATGTCTCTATTTGCCGGTATAATTACGATTGGAGGAATGAAAGTAATTGGATATACAGATGTTATTCAAGTAGTATTTTTAGTAATTGGTGGTTTAGTAACTGCTTATTTGGCTTTAAATATGGTTTCTGATCATTTTGGTGGAGATGGTGTTTTATCCGGTTTATCCTTGATGATGGAAAAATCTCCTGATCATTTCCATATGATTTTAGATAAATCAAATGAAAATTATTCTGCATTACCTGGTCTGACAGTTTTAATTGGGGGTATGTGGATTATTAATTTAAATTATTGGGGATGTAATCAATATATTACTCAAAGAGCTTTAGGGGCAGATTTAGCAACTGCAAGGAATGGTATTTTATTTGCTGCCTTTTTAAAGATGTTAATGCCAATTATTGTTGTATTGCCAGGAATAGCTGCATGGGTACTTTATAAAGAAGGTTATATCTTGTCTGATGGAACAAACTTCCAGGATGCAATGACGGTAAATGGAACTGTAAACAAGGATAATGCTTATCCTTTACTATTAAATCTTTTACCTACTGGTTTAAAAGGCTTATCCTTCGCTGCATTAACTGCTGCGGTAGTAGCTTCTATGGCTGGTAAAGCGAATTCAATTTCAACTATATGGACATTGGATATTTATAAAGGATATATCAATAAAGAAGCCGATGAAAAGCATTTGGTAAGAATGGGTAGAATTGCCGTATTGGCAGCATTAGCCATTGCGATTATCATTACACCATTTATGGGAATTGATAAGACGGGTGGTTTCCAGTTTATTCAGGAATATACAGGTTATGTTTCTCCAGGTATATTTGCCTTATTCTCTTTAGGTTTCTTTTGGAAAAGAACTACTTCAAAGGCTGCATTATTTGCTTTAATCGGTGGGGTAACCTTATCCATTGTTTCAAAATATATTCCTACTTGGACTGGAATGAATGAAACATTATTTTACACAGCCTTCCCTGATGCAGATGGAACTTATATGATTCCATTCATGGACAGAATGGGTTGGGTATTCCTTTTCTGTGTAATTTCAATGGTAATAATTTCATTGGTAGATCCAGAAGGAAAAGATAATCCTAAAGGACTTGAAATTGATGCGAAGATGTTTGCACTTAAACCTGGTTTTATTGCAGGATCTGTAATCATCTTAATCATGCTATTATTCTTGTATACATATTTCTATTAGTAGAATATCAGAATTGTAGAAAATAAGAATTGTAGAATCGGAGAAAATAAGTACTTTCCTCCGATTCTCATTTTTTATAGATATATATGTAATTGTAGGATGAATTCTCCTTTAGATTTTGAATTGTTTAAACTACTATATACTGGTCTAGTGGAATACTGAGTAGTAATTTTTGCATTATGCCCATCTATGAAAAAATTCGCTCCAATATCAAACTGATTACTTGCCTTATCTAATGCCTCAAAATTTTTGTAAGTAAAAGCTCCGTAAGGTTGTATTCTTACTTTTGGTTTTTGATTATTATTAGGCAAAAGCACTCCAGCTTGTGTGTACCAAATATTGCCAGTACCTATGGTAGGTTGCAGATTTCCTGCTCCTGCTAATGCTGTTGTTCCAGTAAAGTTAGGATCTGCAATTCCCTCGTTCAAAATGCCAACATTTCTCAAATATTTTGGACCAAAATCATAATTATAGAACACGCTATAAGCAGTTATGGCCATTTTTTTATCCTTTTCTCCAATTGGCATATCTAGGAAAGCATCCAAGGCCAAAAGATTAATAGGATGCTCTTCTTTTATTCCATTTACGGAAGTTTGAGTTCCCTTAGGTGAATAATAAAACCCTCCACCAATGTTAAATATCTTTTTTGTTCCTAAATAAGTTCCAACTTTGTAGGGTAATAAATTAGATTCTTTATCAAAAATTTGATATTCAAAATAGCCCGCTTTAGACCATTGGGTGGGATTGTTATTATCCACAGCTTTTGCCAGAGATGCATTGGTAACATTAACTGGGGTTTGATCTGTAGAATATGGTTTATTAATACTTAAACGATATTCGAAATGATTATATTTACCTTTAGCGAATAAACCTATTTGTCTTGCAAATTGATCAGAATTTTCAATTAAAGGCCAGTTAAATATTGGGGCATCAACTGTTAAAAAATTTAAGGTTGAAGCCATTGTCATACGAGAAAGCCCCATATAATAATGTAATCCTCCTCCAATTGTCAGACTAAATGGTTTTGATTCTTTAGATGTTACAACTGCGTATTCATTCCAAGCATCATGAAAAAACAAACCTGGCTTTTTTCCAGCACCATATCCGCCTGTACCAGAAGAACCAGCAGCACCTCCATTAATAATAGTTTGGTTGTTTATTCCAAAGTGTGTAACAATCATGTATCGGGGAGAAATTTGTGCATAAGCTAAAACCCTTAAACGTCTTAAGCTTATATCTTCAAAATGAGAAACAGATTCATCACCAATTAAAGTACCTGGATTTAATTCTGTTGAACGAAGCCAAATTTGATTCCAGGTAATAACTCGCATGTATTTAGTTCCTTCTGGATTCAAATTGAACTTTAATCCTCCACCGTAATCTGAAGATCCTTGTGAATAAGAAAGTGAAGAATATAATAAACAAGTAATAAATAATAATTTTTTCATAGTGGTATTTTTGTAAAGTTATGATTTGATTTATTAAATGGTTGGTATAAACAATCATATTAAAATGATTGCATAAATAATTTTATCTACGATATTGGTATCGAAGAGGAAGGTTATTGTGATTTGTGGTTTTTTGTTTTGATGGTTGGTATTTTCAATTATTTTAAATTCTTCCTTGAATGATTTTATCCACAACATTGGGATCTAAGAGGGTGGAGGTATCACCTAATTGGTTTATTTCACCTTCTGCAACCTTGCGTAGAATTCTTCTCATGATTTTTCCTGAACGCGTTTTGGGTAGTCCTGAAACAAATTGAATCTTATCGGGTTTGGCTATAGGACCAATTTCTTTGGTTACTGTTGCCAAAATTTCTTTTCTTAAAGAATCCTGATTTTCTGGGATTTTTTCACAAATAATATAGGCGTAAATTCCTTGTCCTTTTATATCGTGTGGATATCCTACCACAGCAGATTCTACAACTCCCTGATTTAAATTGATTGCATTTTCAACCTCTGCGGTACCAATACGGTGGCCAGAAATATTCATTACATCATCTACACGGCCAGTAATTCTAAAATAACCATTTTCATCTTTTAAGCAACCATCTCCTGTAAAATATAGTCCTTTATAAGTTGAAAAATAAGTTGATTTACAACGTTCATGGTCGCCCCAAGTGGTTCGAATGATGGAAGGCCAAGGGAATTTTATGCATAAATTTCCATTAACATTATTACCTTCCACTTCCTTACCATTTTCATCCACTAATATAGGTTGTATACCAGGAAGTGGTAGTGTGGCAAAGGTAGGTTTTGTTTTTGTGATTCCAGCAATAGGTGAAATTAAAATTCCTCCAGTTTCTGTTTGCCACCAGGTATCTACAATTGGGCATTTCTCTTTACCTACATATTCATTATACCAATTCCAAGCTTCTTCATTCAAGGGCTCGCCAACGGAACCTAATACCTTTAAAGTACTTAAATCCTTGTTTTCTATTAAGTCTGTTCCGAGCCCCATGAGTGACCGTATAGCTGTCGGCGCTGTATAAAATATATTTACCTTATGTTTCTCAATAATATCCCAAAAACGTCCACCATCTGGATAGGTTGGTACCCCTTCAAACATCAAAGTTTTCGCTCCATTTAATAATGGACCATAAACCAAATAAGAATGACCAGTTATCCATCCTATATCAGCAGTACAGAAATATACATCACCTTCGTTATATTGGAATACATTTAAAAAGGAATAAGCCGTATATACCATATAGCCGCCAATGGTATGAACTACACCTTTGGGTTTTCCGGTAGATCCTGAAGTATATAAAATAAATAAGGGATCTTCAGCATTCATGATTTCGGCAGGACAATCCTCTGAGGCTTGAGATTCTAATTCATCCCAATCTAAATCTCTTCCCTCTATCATCTCAATAGAGCCATGAGTTCTTTTCTTTACAATGATATGTTCCACAGATGGGCAATTTTTTATACCCATATCCACGGTTTCTTTCATCGGAATTATTTTATTTCCTCTGGCTGCTTCATCAGTCGTTAATACGATTTTACAATCTGAATCATTGATTCTATCCGCAAGGGCTTGTGCCGAAAAACCTCCAAAAACCACTGAATGGATTGCTCCAATTCTTGCACATGCCAAAACAGCAATAGCTAATTCAGGAATCATTGGCATGTAAATACAGACTCTGTCCCCTTTCTTTATTCCTTTAGATTTTAATACATTTCCAAATCTGCAAACCCTTTGATATAATTCCCGATAGGTTAAAGAATACGAAGTTTCATCTGGGCTATTAGGTTCGTATATAATAGCTTCTTGGTTCCCTTTTGTATTTAGATGTCTATCCAAGGCATTAACTGTGATATTTAATTCCCCGTCTTCAAACCATTTTACAGAATAATCATTGAAATCCCATTCCATGATTTTGGAAAAAGGTTTCTCCCACTGGAAATTTTTGGCAATATCAGACCAGAATCCCTCTGGATTTTCAAGGCTTTTTTGGTATACTACTTGGTATTCTTCGAAACTATTAATTTTCATAAGTTAATTTATTGATAATCGTATTCTCCTTTAAGTGAAAAATAGCCAAAAATGATCATGCTTGTACTCACAAGAGGCATTAAAATAAATGTGTAAATTATGGCCGGAACAAGGTCATTTCCACCTTTTCCCCATAAAGGTAGGGCTTGATTTA
>JBJOIA010000192.1:0-15490 GCA_046047395.1 Bacteroidota bacterium
TTAAATTTTACTAATTTTGTGCCACTCTAAAGAGCAGGTCCGGTAGTTCAGTTGGTTAGAATACATGCCTGTCACGCATGGGGTCGCGGGTTCGAGTCCCGTCCGGACCGCCAACTTATTAGAAGCCTTTCAAAGAAATTTGGAAGGCTTTTTTATTTATCGTGATCTTAAAATATAGAAATTTAATTATATCAATTTACTTTTAGGAAATAACCAAAATTCGGATTATTTTTGGGGCGGGTGGTGGTGGCTTTATTATCATCTAAAATTTTAAAATTTAACCTATTTTTTATGAAAAAATCATTTTCAATCCTGTCTATTTTATTTATTTTTTGCCTTTCACTACCTTCTTTATCCCAAACCAATTATACTATGGTTATTGAAGGCTTTGATTGGGGCCCACATGTAAACAAGGTAATTCTAGAATCTCAAAAAGAACTAGAAAAAGTTGATTCAAAAGACTTTTCCGTAAGTGTTACTCGATCTTCCCTTAATGAAGATCCAATTCCTGATATGTTCGCACAATTCAAATCTGGAACCAGAGAGGTCATAAATGCCTTCGTCTCAGACAATAATGGTAACCCCATTTCAAAAGGAAATCATATTACTCTTATCTTAGCTGTTGCCCCCAACAACTATTTGGGCTCTGCTATTCAATATTTTCCCGGAAAAGGCGGAAATAAATGGATAAACTATCAGTTAGATATCAAACAAAATTCCTCCAATATTACTTGGAATAAGGAAACAAGAAGAATCATTCCAATCCTGGATGATTTCGATTTGACTGGAAAATTTACGCATAAAGATATAAATCTTTCTTATGCCTCTTATAATCCTGTTAGAAAATCAGGAAAAGCACCGCTGCTTATTTGGTTACATGGTGGGGGAGAAGGTGGAACAGATCCTTCAATTGCTGCTATCGGAAATAAAGCAGTCAATTATGCTTCAAAAGATATTCAATCCATTTTTGGTGGAGCACATGTTTTGGTTCCCCAAGCACCTACTTATTGGATGCATAGTGCAACAGAACGTATGACAACGGGTAAAACCAATGATATTTACAATGAAGCTCTGATGGAATTAATAAAAATGTATGTTGCGAAAAATAAAGATATTGATACCAAAAGAATTTATATCGGTGGTTGTTCCAATGGGGGTTATATGAGTCTACGACTAATCTTTAATAATCCAGATTATTTTGCCGGTGGATATATTTCAGCGCTGGCTTTTTATTCTGAATATGCAACAGATGAACAGATAGAGTCTATTAAGAATGTGCCTATTTGGTTCGTGCAATCAAAAGATGATAAAGTAACCGATCCACAAAAAACTGCTGTGCCAATTTATCATCGTTTGAAGAAAGCAGGAGCTGAAAATGTTCATTTTACTTTCCCGGATCATGTGGTCGATATTACCAATCAATATGGAGGAAATTCCTATCATTATGATGGTCATTGGTCTTGGATTTACCTTCATGCTAATGAAGTGAGATTTGATTTCGATGGATCTCCAGTAAAAGTAAACGATATGCCAGTTACCATCATGCAATGGTTAGCAGCTCAATCTAAATAATTAATAATGATTTTTTTCGATAATCTCTTTCCAATGGTTAAAAGATATTTCTATCTCATTGGAAAGAGAAATATCTTTTTTCAATTCTTTCTTTTGAATAAGAGATTTTATTTGATTCAAATTCGAATAAATTCCATTGGATAATCCCGCTAATAAACCTGCACCCAAGGCAGAAATATCCTGACTTTCTTGAATCTCAATACATGAGTGTATTAAAGCAGATAAATATTTTTGAATAAAGTGATTCTTTGAAAGACCACCATGCATAGCCACATGAGGAATTGTTTTGCCTAAATCTTTTTCCATAGCATCCAATACGTCGCGAATTTGAAAAATTATAGCTTCTAGCGTAGCTCTAACTAAGTGCTTAGAATTTGTACCAAAATTAATTCCAATAAAGGAAGCCTTGCGATCCATCTTCCAAATAGGAGCACCCAAACCTGCAAATCCTGGCACCAAATAAACCCCTCCATTATCCTTAATGGATTCAGCCATATCGGACGTATCAATTGGATTTACGAAAAGTTTTAGTGAATCTTTTAACCAGGAAATCATAGAACCACAGGAAACAATGGCCCCTTCCCAAGCATAAACAACTTCATTTTGGGTACTAAATCCAATTGTTGTAAGTAATTTGTTATTTGATTTAATAGGATGATTTCCGATATTTATTAATAGGGAACTCCCCGTTCCCATAGTCATTTTTGTATCCCCTTTTTCAAAACAAATTTCGCCAAACAATGAAGCGTGGGAATCTCCAATCATAGAATGTATTTCTATTGAATTATTTAATAATCCACCTAAATTTGTTGAGCCAAAATAGGAAGATGAATGTAAAATTTCTGGTAGATTTAAATTTTCAAGACCCCAATTTTTTAAGATTTCTTGATCCCAAATTAAATCATGAATATTAAAAAAAAGTGTTCTTGATGCATTTGTATAATCCGTTTTAAATTCCTTCCCTTCAGTTAATTTATATAAAATCCAAGTATCTACCGTTCCGAAATAAATTTCTCCCCTTTCAATTCGCGTTTTTATTTCCGGATTATTTTCCAAAACCCATAAAAGTTTCGTCCCGGAAAAATATGGGTCAATAATTAATCCTGTTTTTTCATTTATAAAAGTATTTTCATTTTCCCTATTCTTACATATTTCAACCGATCTTTTACAAGCCCAAACGATGGCAGGTAAAACAGCTTGTCCATTTTTATCCCAAAGAATAAATGTTTCTCTTTGGTTAGAAATTCCAATGGCAGAAATTTCATTCAAATTTAAATTCTTGCATGCTTCTAAGACCGATTTATAAATATTTTCAGGGTTTTGTTCAACAAATCCATTTGCTTGATATTCTGTAACCAATTCTACTGTTGATTTTTCACAAATCTTCCCAGATTCATCAAAAATAATGGCCTTTGTGCTACTAGTTCCCTGATCAATCGCAAGAATTTTTTTCATTAGATGGATTTTTTCTTTGAATTAAAATTGTCTAAAATTACTGCTAGGAGAATTACACAGCCTTTTACCACCTGTTGCCAAAAGGGAGATACATTCAATAAAACTAGTCCATTGTTCAAGACTCCTATTAAAATCACGCCGATTACCGTACCAGTTATTGAACCTTTTCCCCCTGAAAGAGAGGTTCCGCCAATGACAATTGCGGCAATGGAATCCAATTCATAATTCATCCCAGCATTGGGTTGTGCAGAATTTAATCTTGCAGTCACCAAAATGCCTCCTAATCCTGCCATTGCCCCAGATAAAGCGTAAACTATCCATTTTACCTTATTGACGGGCACTCCGGATAAAAATGAGGCCTTTTCATTTCCTCCTACAGCATAGATATATCTTCCTAATCCTGTTTTTTTTGTAATGAATAAAAATAAACCTATGACTAATAAGGAAATCCAAACAGGCACAGGAATTCCCATTAGCCATCCTGATCCCAAAAATTCAAAATCAGAGCCTAGGTTAGAAATTGGCCTCCCTCCGGTATATAAATAAGTAAATCCTCTCAAGGCGGTTAACATTCCCAATGTAGCCACAAATGGAGGCACTGAAAATTTCGTTATCATCCACCCATTAAACCAACCTATTGTTGAACCCATTAAGAGGGAGGCAATTACAATCCCAAATACCGAAAATCCAATCCAAAGGTCCATGCTTATCAGGGAAATGCCCTCTGTAATTAATCCTGCTGAAATAGCACCAACCAAACCAAGGGTTGCTCCAACAGATAAATCAATTCCTGCTGTAAGGATTACTAAGGTCATTCCAATTGAAAGGCACATATTTACTGATATTTGTCTTAATACATTCCAAATATTTCCCATAGTCAAAAACTTATCGGTTAGAATGGATAATATCAAGCATAGGATAAATAATGCCAATAAGGACTGAATTTTCTTTAAAAGGTTAGCATCTAGTGTTTTCATAATTGGGGTAATGCTGATTTTAATAATTCATTTTCATTTGCTTCTGAGCTTGAATATTCCGCTCGGATTTTTCCTTCAGACATCACTAATATTCTGTCTGAAAGTGCTAATATTTCTGGTATTTCAGATGATATTAGTAAGATACTTTTCCCCTCATCTGCTAAACCTTTTATTAATTCATAAATTTCGCTTTTTGCTTGAATATCAATTCCACGAGTAGGTTCATCCAAAAGGAGGATATTAGGGTTTTTTGAAAGCCATTTTCCTAGAATCACTTTTTGTTGATTTCCACCTGATAGATTCAAACATAATTCTTTCTCAGATGGAGTTTTTATTTTTAAACTTGAAATATAAAACTGACTTAATTCTTTGATTTTTTTTTCTTTCGTGTTTTTAAATAATGAAATATTCATTAAACCAATATTGAAGGAAAGATCTTGTTCCATAATCAAGCCTTCCATTTTTCTATCCTCAGTAACAAAACCCATTCCTGCTTGAATGGCATCAAGGGGTTTATTTATTTTTATTAAGTTACCATTTATTTCTATCGGAAAAGGGAAGGGGTTTAATCCGAAAATTTGTTCCAATAATTCTGTTCTACCGGCTCCCATCAAACCAAATATCCCCAAAATTTCTCCTTTTTTAAGATTGATTAAATTTGGAATTTTTAATGCATAATTATCAGGAAGGTTTTTCTCTTCTTTTTTGTTAATAATGACTTTTCTTCCTACCATGAATTCGATTAATTCTTGGGGTTTTACTTCATTTATTCTTCCAGAAGAAATACTTTTCCCATCTCTAAGAACAGCATAATTATCAGCTATTCTATAAAGCTCATCCATTTTATGAGAAATATAAATGATGGTTTTACCTTCCTTGGTCCAGTTTTTAACTAAACGATGAAGATTTTCAATTTCCGTATCGCTTAATGCAGAGGTAGGTTCATCCATTAAAATAATTTCTGCCTTTGAATAAAGGGATTTAGCAATTTCAATTAATTGTTGTTCAGAAATTTTAAGTTTAGAAACTAAAGTATTGGATGGTTTATTTACCCCAACTTGTTTTAATAAATCTTGGGTAATGGAATCCATGGAATTTTTATCCAATAACCCCCATTTTGTTTTTAATTCTTTTCCCAAAAAAATATTTTCTGAAATAGTTAGATTTGGAAATAAATTTAATTCCTGATGAATAATTGCAATTCCAGCTTCTTCTGAATCTTTGATTCCTGTAAATCGATATTCTTTTTGATTAATTTTTATTGAACCCTCATAATCCAAATAAATACCACTTAATATTTTTAATAATGTAGATTTTCCAGCTCCGTTTTCTCCCATTAGGGCATTTACTTTCCCTGGTTCGAAAACCAAATCGACATTCTCCAGAGCCTTAACTCCGGGAAATTCTTTTGTGATATGGATAACTTCTAACATTTAAATTTTTTCAATTAAAACAGGTATAACTATTAATTCTTCCATGGGTAACCTATTGATATAAATTTGGCAGGCTCCAATATATTTCAATTTATCACCCTGTTTGATTGAAAGGTTTTCAAAATTCCTTCTTATTTTGGCATTTAATTGTCCGGTAAAATCATTTAATTTTAATTGAGAATCGAATTCTGTTAAACTAATAAAATTGGATGCATCTCTAATTTCATTGCCAAAAATATATTTGGTGTCTAATATTACATTATTTTCAAGTTCGATTATACCGTTTTCAAAATTTTTAACACTTGTTACATCTTCCACAAGAAAATAAGCCGAGGAACCAATTCCCAATCGATGTCCTTTATTTTTATAGAATTCATCTGGGTTTTTATTCAATTCTTTAATTAAATCTTGTGTTTCTGAAATTTCATTATTGTTTAAAATACCGTTTTGAATAAGATTTTCAATTTTTTCTTGATAATTATTTTGGGTATTTGAAATAGAATTTCTCTCGCTTAATTTTTCGAATTTTAAGGAAAAAAAGAGTAGGATTAAAATACTTAAAATTGTTCCGATTAATTTCATATTAAAAATGTTTAGCGGTTTTTGAATTGATTAAATCGACCGCAACCGGTACATACTGCGGAAAATTCCTTTCCCCTTTGATGTATTTATCTGCATATTCAGCTGCTGTTTTTGCCATAATTAATGGATATTGCATTCCCGTTGCTTGTATTTCTCCTTCTTTTATTTTTTGAATAACTTCCTCAGTCCCATCAAATCCAAAAATTTTTATTTTATTCAATAATCCTGCTGATTTTATTGCCTGGTAGGCTCCCATAGCCATTGCATCATTGCCGCAAAATACAGCCTGAATATCTTGATTTGCCTGAAGTAATGATTCCATAACATTCAAAGATTTATTTCTATCGAAATCTCCAGGTTGTTGAGCTAATAAATGAAGGTCAGGATATTGATCAACAACGGAATGAAATCCATTGGAACGAGCGTAGGTATTGTTATCTCCTGCTACCCCCATAATTTCAACATAATTACCTTTTCCGTTTAGGGCTTTTACGAATTCAATACCAATCGATACACAGCCTGAATAATTGTCGGATAAAATTTGTGAAGTCGCCGCTTGATTTGAATTTATTTCTCTATCCATGCAAAAAACTGGCACTCCCGCTTCTTTTGCTTTTAAAACATTGGTTACAGATCCATCTGCATCTGTTGAATTAAAAAGAATGGCATCAAAACCTGAAGAAATTAGGTTTTCAAAATGGTCTGATTCTAAAGCTGGATTATTTTGGGAATCAAAGATTTTTGCTTCATATCCTAAATTTCTTGCATTTTCTGCTGCTGATTCAGCAAGAATGACAAACCATGGATTGTTTAAGGTTGAGATAACCACTGCTATTTTTGGAGGTTCTTCTTGTTTTTTATCTCCTCCACAAGCCACAAGGATAATTGTTAAAAAGATAATCAGTTTTTTCATCGTTTTTATAAGTTCTTTTCTTTGAAGTAATATTTTTAATAATTATGGGTTTAAATAATGCCCCACCTCCCCTAATTGAAAATTATCTTTTGAATTTTAAATAATCAAATATTTAGGTGATAATTCTAATCTATTAACTTTTAATTAATTTAATAGCCTCTAAGCTAATTCCTTTTTCATTTAAACCGTAATGGTCAAATATTTCTACTTGTGAACCTGTTACTGTATATTCATCGGGAATTCCCATTTTTTTAAAGGGAACATAAAGCTTATTTTCCATTAAATAGGATGCTACTGCCTCACCTAAACCCCCATTAATCATGTGTTCTTCAACTGTAATAATCGGTTTTCTACCTTTAAATATGGAGTGATCAAAAGGTTTAATTGAATGCATTGAAATTACTTCTGCCTCAATACCTTCCTTACTTAATAATTCAGCTGCCTCAAGACAAGGCCAAACAGTTTCTCCTGTTCCAATTAATTGAATGTCCTTTCCTTCTCGTATTATTCTCGCTTTTCCAATTTCAAATTTTGGGGATATTTTTTGTCCCAAATTAGGCATTTTTTTCTTTCCGAATCGAATATATAAAGGTTTTATTGATTTTGATGCTGCCTTTATAGCCTCTTTCGTTTCGAAATCATCAGCAGGAATAATGATATCAATATTGTTGATTGCCCTTAAAACGGCAATATCA
This sequence comes from Bacteroidota bacterium, assembly GCA_046047395.1. Classification (GTDB taxonomy): domain Bacteria; phylum Bacteroidota; class Bacteroidia; order Cytophagales; family Spirosomataceae; genus CAZVFE01. Next base: position 7,628 of record JBJOIA010000192.1, read on the forward strand.
TGTAAACTATGGTGTGTACTACCCAAAGCGCCATAACTTACTCCTGCTGAAATTCCTATTAATTTTACAGGGTTATCTGAATAGCAAATATCATTTTTTATTTGTTCTAAAGACCTTGCTGATAGAAAACAAGCTGGAGATACGGCAAATACATTTTTACCCATGCTTGCAAGGCCAGCCGCAACACCAACTAAATTTTGTTCTGCAATGCCGACTTCAACCATTTTTTCAGGAAATTTTTCACCAAAAGGTTTTAATTTTCCCGAACCACGGGAGTCGCTAGTTACTATTAATAAATGGGAGTCATTCTTTGCTAATTCCTCTAAAGTTTCTGCAAATACTTCTAAATTCGGTTTCATGCGTTTAATTCTTTCATTGCTAATTCATATTCTACATCACTAGGTACGCCATGGTGCCATTTTATTTCATTTTCCATAAAAGAAATTCCTTTTCCTTTTACTGTATGTGCAATAATAAAGCTAGGTTTATCCTTTTTAAAAGGAATTTGTTCTAAGGTTTTTACCAAGTCTTCAATGTTATGCCCATCTACCTCTTCTACCTCCCAGCCAAAAGATTCAATTTTTGATCGCAAAGGTTCTAATCCCATCACTTGATAGTTCGGACCAGTAATCTGTAGTTTATTATAATCCAAAATGGCGCATAAATTATCTAATTTATAATGAGCCGCCATCATCATTCCCTCCCAATTCGATCCTTCGGCCATTTCCCCATCTCCTAACACAGTAAATACTTTTGTTGGCAAATTATCCATTTTGGCAGCTAGCGCTGTTCCTGCAGAAATGGGTAAACCATGACCTAAACCTCCTGTATTCTGTTCCATTCCAGGAATTTTTTTGGTTGGGTGACCAATATAAGGGGAATTATATTTTCCCATAGTTTTTAAGTCCTCAAATGGAAAAAATCCTTGATCTGCCAATACCACATACAAAGCCTCTACTGAATGTCCTTTACTTTGAATAAATCGATCTCTTGCTGGGTCATTTAAATCAATCTTTAAAATCCGATTATAAAGAACATTTAAAATGTCTAAGATTGAAAGGCTACCTCCGGTATGACCAGCACCTGATTCATAAATAATTTTCAATACCTGCTTACGATATTGGTTAGACTTCCCAATTAATTCTTGAATGTTCATATTATAGATGGTTATAAACTTCCCAACCCATATAATTTTCCAATGCCTCCTGAAGGATTGCTCCTGTATTTGACGCATTCATCACTACATGATGTTCAAATCCATTTTTACAAACGTATTTCATTAAATCTTGTAAATTGGGGATTTTAGCTACAGCTCTATTTCCAAAGGTTTCTAATGGATCATTTGTTAAGGATCCTTCCCCAATATATGCTTTGATGATTCCTTTAGGATCATCCGTTGAAATTCTTCCAAATGTTAATGGCATAGCAGGAGTCCTTCCGTCTAATGCTCCGTAGGTGTTTTCTACCCCTACAGATGTTCCTAAGATTGGAGCATTCGAAATTTGAATATCTGGTAAGAATGATTTAGCCCAGTTTCCACAATGGAATAATACACATTTGTTTTCATCATCTGCATAATTATTATTCCAATCTACTAGGGCTGAGGGAGAACCAGATGCCAATTGCATAGCATACATACTCAAAGTTCCAGTTACATCCACCTCACAGGCTGATGGTAACATATTTTCAGACATTATACTCATGCTCGTACATACATTACAACCATAATTTTGCTGTAAGGAAGTCCAACATTGAATTGCTGTCGCATCCAAAGATAATTCTTCCATATATTCATTTAAAATAACATCCAATTTGGCAATTTGTAAGGCAGCCTGATTAGGAGTGTTTTTTAATGAAGCATAGGCACCAATCGACTCTAAATGAGCTTTTACTTTAGCATCATTTTCTTTAAGTTTTTCCGCCCTTCCTAAAACTTCAGAAAGGTCAACAGTAGTTACTGTAATACCATTTCTTTGTAAGATTTTTTCCGAATATCGAACTGTATTAAATGCCCCAGGTCTTGCACCAATTGCCCCAATTCGAACAGTTTTTAAACCTTTTACCACCCTACAAACGGCTAAGAAATTCTTTAAGTCCGACTGGAATGCGGGGTCAGAAGGACTCATTACATGTGCTGAGGTTAATGAATATTTTATTCCATATTGATAAAGATTATTGCAAACCGAAATTTTTCCACACCATGCATCACGTCTATTGACAACATTCATTTTTGATAAATCATCAGGATAAGCCTGTATCAAAACGGGAACATTTAATTCTGCTAATTTTAAAGTATCTGCAACACCTTTTTCATCTCCAAAATTTGGTAATAAAACTAGTACTCCAGAAATTTCATCCCTATGCCTACGAAAAAGAGCGGCACATTCCTTTGCCTCTTGAAAGGTTTCTATCCCCCCCAATTTAGATTGATTTGTATCCAATAAAATTGGATTGATTTCTAATTTTTTAAAGGTCTCTAAAATTTCAATTCTCGCTTTTTCAACCAATGAATCAGGGAAAAAATCTCGATTACCAATAATGATTCCTAAAGTTTGCTTTTTCATAATTATGCGATTACTAATTCTATTTCGTTTATTTTAAAATGCTTTTTCTGTTCAGTACTTATTTCATTATCTGTTATGAATAAATCAATTAATGAAAGTGCTCCCAAACTAGCTAAAGAATTTTTTCCAATTTTTGTTGAATCTGCCACTAAATAAGTAGTATCTGCAGCTTCAATCATGGCTTTTTTTACTACCAAATCTGAAATGGAGGGGTAAGTAAGGCCCGACTTTAAAGATATGCCTGCTGTTGCTAAAAATAGTTTTTGAACATTTAAGTCCTTGAAAAATTCAGCAGCTTTTTGCCCCGTTAAGGATAGGGTAGGGGGTTTAAATTCACCACCTGTCATGATAACCTCTATCCCAGGTTCTGAACCTAATAAAAGTGCTATGTTTAAAGCGTTTGTAATGACGGTTAAATTTTTAAAACCCGTCAGATTCTTTGCAATTTCTGTAGTGGTAGACCCTGAATCTAAGATGATTGTATCACCATCTTCAATGAATTCAATACATTTTTTTCCAATTTTAGCCTTTTTTTCAAGATTGTCCTGATTTAATAATGAAAAACTTCGGACAGTATCCTGGGCATTTTTCAAGAAAGCCCCTCCATGTTTTTTGATAATTAGGCCTTCTGCAGCAAGTTTTTCTAAATCTTGCCGAATAGTTACTTCCGTAACTTTAAAGATTTTTGCCAGCTGGTTTACCTTTGCTGAACCATCCTCTTTAAGGTAATCTAAAATTCTTTCTCTTCTTTGATTGGGAAAAAGCATGTTTCGAAAATTTTCGTTTTAAAGTTAAACGAAAATTTTCGAAAATACAATTACTTGGCTGTTACACGGTTCATTTTAGGTAATATGAAATGCATCATTACCAATGCTAATAAATAGGCTGATCCACATACCATGAATATTACATTATATCCTGTATTTAATGCATCAATATTTTTATAATAATCTAAAACAATACCAATAAATGCAGGGAAAATAACACCTCCAACTGCACCAGCTAAACCTCCAATTCCAACAACAGAACTTAGAGCCGATTGTGGGAACATATCAGAAGCTGTAGTAAATATATTTGCAGACCAAGCCTGATGCGCAGATGCCGCCAATGAAATAATCAATACAACTGTCCATAAATCATTTGCCCACTGAATCGTGATAATAGGTAGAGTACATAGTGCAATAATTAAGAAGGCTAATTTTCTAGCCTTATAAATTGGGTGTCCCTTCTTAATAAAATACCCTGATAGATATCCACCTCCAATACTTCCAACCGTAGTACAAGTATAAAGGAATGCTAAGTGAAGGCTAGGGGTTTTTAAATCTAAAGCGAAAATATTTGCAAAATAACCTGGAATCCAGAATAAGAAGAACCACCAAATTGGGTCTGTCATGAATTTACCAATTATGAATACCCATGTTTGCTTCATGCCGAATAATTCAGCCCATGAATATTTTACAGGTGATTTTTTCTCCTCCTGCTCATCCTCATCAGATTCAATATAAGCGATTTCCTCTTCTGTTACCCCTTGTTTTTTTCTTGGAATTTCATAAAAGAACCACCAAGCAACTAACCAAATAAATCCAATTGCTCCAGTAATAATGAAGGCCTCTTGCCATCCGTAAGCCCCCAATATCCAAGGCACCATGATTGGCGCAACCACTGCTCCAATATTTGCTCCAGAGTTGAAAATTCCTGTTGCCAATGCCCGATCTCTTTTTGGGAACCATTCAGCTACAGTTTTAATTGCAGCAGGAAAATTTCCAGACTCCCCTAAACCTAAACTAACACGAGCCATTGCAAAACCAAAAGTTGATTTTGCAGCCGCATGTGCCATAGCTGCAATAGACCAAATGATAATCGATATAGAAAATCCTATTTTAGAACCTATTTTATCAATAATTCTTCCAAAAACCATTAATCCTATTGCATAGGATGCCGTAAAGGCCATTACGATATAGGAATAATCCTTTTCACTCCAATTTAATTCTTCCTCTAAGGTAGGTTTTAATAATCCTATTACCTGCCTATCTAGGTAATTAATTGTTGTTGCAATGAATAAGAGAAATACAACAATCCATCTGTACTTTACTTTCATAGTTATTTAGTTTTAAAATCCAATGGAATTACCACCATCTACTGGCAATGAAACTCCTGTAATATAGGTTGAGGCATCTGATGCCAAAAATACTGCTGCATATCCTATGTCTTTCGGTTGGCCAAAATAACCCATAGGAGTTCTGCTCATCGCACGGTTTTTTCGATCTGGATCTGAATTCATGGCTCCCTTACTCATCGCTGTTTCAATAAATCCCGGTGCAATTGCATTAACTCTTACTCCAAATTTGCTCCACTCACTTGCCAATACCCTCACCAAACCATATACGCCTGTCTTTGAACTTGCATAAGCTGCTACTCGGTCTATTCCGTAGTAAGCTGCCATAGATGATATCATGATAATTGAACCGCTTCCTTTTTCAACCATTCCCCTTCCTACCTCTCTACTTAAAGCGAAAACTGCATTTAAGTTTGTATCAATGATATTTACAAATTCATCATCACTAACTTCTAAAGCAGGTTTCTTCATATTTATACCCGCATTATTTACTAAAATATCAATTTTTCCAAATTTTTTTGAAATTTCCTCAACTAAAGTGGGAATATTTTTAAAGTCAGATATATCATTAACCCGATATTCCGCTCCATTTCCCAAATATTTTATCGCTTCCTCTAATTTTTCAATTCTCCTCCCAGTAATGATTACCTTCGCCCCAGATTCCACCATGCATTTTGCAATTTCTAATCCTATTCCAGTTCCTCCTCCAGTAATTAAAGCTACTTTATTATCTAGACTAAATTCTTTCATCTTAACGTAATTGATAAATTCTAACTAATTCCTTCAGTTCCTCTAAATTCCTCTCTATTTTTCCATATTTTATTTCTTGTTTAGAGAATGTCTGAAAATATAATAAACATGCATCCCTCCAATTTTCTGCCTCCCGGTGTTGCACTGCTAACCTTCCTTTTACATCTTCAAACATTTCTTGATCAATCATTCCTTCTAAACTATTCCATTTTTCTTGAAGTCCCTTTACCTCATCAACTCCCTTGAAATAACGGTAGCATAATTCATCCCATAAGGTTCTTCCTGTTCGTAATTCTTGATTCCATCCAATATGATGAAACCATAATAAATAATTTAAATCCATTTTTTCTGGATCTGAAAATTCTTTTTGTACCTCTGTATGATACTGCAAAATTGCTTGAGATCCATCCTCCAAACGATTGAATCCTAAACCGTTTTCATCCGCTCGATGATAGTATATGGATGTCCAATCCGGTCTTGCACTTCTTTCCAACCAAGGCTCCGGTCCAAAATGGATGCCCTGTCCCATAATATGATGCAATCCCAATGGCGTAGTAAAATTCACATATATTTGCCTTGATCGAAGCAAGATATCTTCCATGGTTTCTACCACATTTTTTTTCTGATTAAAGGTCAAACCAATCCATTCCCTTGCAATTTCCTCTTCAGAAATGGTATGATCCCATGCTAATTTACCATATCCAAACCAATTCGCCTGAGACATTAAATGGCCTGTCCAATTCCTATCAGAACCGGTATTCGCCACTCCAGCCATCATCGTTAAATCATAATTTCCAATACTTCCATCAATCACCTTTCCAACTGTTGATCCTTTCCCTTTTTGATAGGTATCTGCCTCTAATACTTCCTTATATAAATTTGGTTGATAGACGATATTAGTAGAAAAACCCAAATATTCTTGGGTTATCTGGAATTCCATGGCCAAAGGTGTATGATCCATTGCGCCAAATAAAGGAGAAAATGGTTCCCTTGATTGGAAATCAATTGGGCCATTTTTTACTTGAACAATAACATTTCTTTTAAACTCTCCGTCTAAAGGTTTGAATTCATCATAGGCTTGTTTAAACCGATCTCCATTCGGATCAGGACTATATACAAATGCCCTCCAAATTACAATTCCTCCAAATGGTTCAACTGCCTTCGCAAGCATATTAGCACCATCCGCATGAGTTCTTCCATATTCCTGTGGCCCTGGTTCTCCTTCCGAATTTGCCTTCACTAAAAATCCCCCAAAATCAGGTATTTGTTCGTAAATCTCTTTGGCCTTTTGTTCCCACCATGCCTTTACCTGTGGATCTAATGGGTCCGAAGTTTTTAATTTTCCTAAAATTTTTGGGGAGGCAAAATTAATCGATAAAAAAACTTGTATACCATATGGTCTAAATACGTCTGCCAATGCCGCCACTTTTTCTAAATATTCCTTCGTTAAAAATCTAGCTGAAGCATTAACATTATTTACAGAGACTGCATTTATTCCAATGGATGCATTCGCCCTCGCATAATCCGTATAGCGAATATCCTTGTTTTCTGGTAATTCATACCATTTCCATAAAGAAGATCCCGCATAACCTCGCTCAATTGTTCCCAAAACATTGTCCCAATGGTTCAACATGCGAAATTTAATTTTTGGCTCTGATTTTAGATTTAATTTTTCTAATTCTTTCCCTAATTTTATTTGTTTTAATAATTCAAAACTTCCGTATAAAATCCCCTTTTCATTGGAAGAAGAAATTACGATTCTTTCTTCCTTTTCAATAATCTTGAAGCCATCCTGTCGGATGTTTTTATCAATATCGAATAAAATACTTGAGCCAGTTTTTTGGATCTTTGGTATTTTACCCAACATCCCCTTAAGACCAGAAGATAATTCCTTTTGAGCAGTTAATATAATTGGACTTTCTGGCCAATTACTCCCTATTGATTGACAATATTGACTATATTTTTCAGGATTTTCTATGGGAGTGAATTTTAACCAAAGACTATAGCCATCATCTGCTTTTAAATTAAAAAAAAGAAATATCAAACTTAAAAATAGAATTATTTTTTTCATTTTAAATAGGTTTTAATAGCATATTCAAGTCCCCTAATTTCAGCTAATGCTTTTAATCTTCCAATTGCTGAATATCCAGGATAACTCCTTTTATTAAAGTCGTCCAGAATTTTCAATCCATGATCAGGCCTCATTGGTATAAAGACATTTCCACGTCTTTTTTCCTCTATTATAATCGACTTAATTAATTCATAAAATTCTACATCTCCCTCTAAATGTCTGGCTTCATGGAAAACTAATGGACTTTCTGATTCCCTTTTCGTTGTTCTTAGGTGCAAAAAATGAACCCTATTGGCATATTTTTTGAATAATTCATTGATATTATTATCAGGTCTTACACCTAAGGATCCAGTACAAAAAGT